>JAQICA010000027.1 GCA_027858775.1 Salinivirgaceae bacterium
AGCCTTTAGCTTGCTTCGAAATCAGGGATTGTTTATAAAATACGACAACGATAATTCTTGGTCAAGGGTTGATTTTGTCCCTATTGACAGTAATCAGTATCGGATTACGATTGCTGCCAAACCTAAAATTCAGGTTTCAATAAGCATCCCATATTCGAGTGCCGATGTTGATAAACTTGCAACCTTAGTTTCAGGAAATAAAAATATCAACATACGTACCCTTGGCGTAGAACCACGCACTTTCAAAATTTTTGATTTTGGGAAAGACGATGGCAAAAAACCCATTCATTATTTCATTGCTGGCGAAGATTTATTTGAAACGGCAAGTATGTGGACCGCAGATGCTATGATAAGATATTTGACTGATAATCCAGATGTTTTAGCCGAAATAACCGCCCATCACATACTAAGAATAGTTCCGGCAATGTCGCCATATTCATTAAATAAAACCAATAATTACAGTTTTCTTGATGACGATGACAACCCAATTTATGGTGCTGCCACTTGGGGCGATGATTTACCTGCCGGTGAACTAAAGTATATGCGAAATGAAGTAGTAGGCATATTTCCACCAAGTACCGAACCAAGCTATTTAAATTCAAAACGATTGCATTGGGTACTTAACATGCATTCGTGGTGGGCGCAAGCCAATTACACAAACTTGCAAGCAAGCAATAAAACCAAAAGCGGTGTTACACTTATTGACAACGAAAACAGCAGTAGACAAAAATGGCTAGAAGATTTTCTAATTAGTAATATTGAAGGAATCCCACGCAAACATTATGAAATTAGCACAACTTGGAGAGCTGGTTTGCCAAGAGATTATTTTCTCGCAAAATACAACTTTATTACCAGTGTTATAGAGGTTTGCACCTACAAACAAGGCATGCCTGAATTTACAGCAACTGGACAAGCAATAATAAACAACCTTAAAAATAAAGGAAACGACTATGATTGGTCGAAACTATACGCACCAAAAGAATAATAAAAGAAACAAGGAGTCAAGTCCGATTATCCATTTTTTTGCATGTTCCTGACTAGTTAATAATTGTATATCTGTATGTTAGATAGTCAGAAACATGCTGGATTGGATTGGACTTGATGGAATAAACTCAGTTATTACGCCCCTAAAAGTTACATTTACTACTTGAACTTAGGAGGTGTAAAAAACGCTATCTTCAAACATGCTGAAAAACATATTTAAAAATAGAGGTGCTTAAACGTTTAAGCATACTTTTGATGAATAGTTTAAAATTATTCTATTTATGCGGAAAAGGGTGTCGATGAAGGATATTGCAAAGGAACTTCAGGTTTCAACAGCTTTGGTGTCGTACGTGTTAACCGGACGGGAAAACGAGAAACGCGTAAGTATTGAAATGGCCGAAAAAATTCGCAAAGTAGCAAAGGACTTAAACTATAAACCCAGCCAATTAGCACGTAGTTTGAGGGGAGGAGCCACAATGACCATTGGTTTGCTGCTTGCCGATATTGCCAATCCATTTTTTGCTTCATTGGCGCGAATTATTGAAGACGAGGCTGCCAAGCGTGGTTATGTTGTGCTTATTGGCAGTTCCGATGAAAGTGCAGAGAAGTCGGCTTCACTACTCGATACATTTATCGACCGACAGGTCGATGGTTTCATAATTGTTCCTACCGAAGGTTCTAAAGAGCAAATTGAGTCTTTAATGGAGAAAAATAATGCGATTGTTTTATTAGATAGATATTTTCCAGATTTAAACACAAGTCATGTTTGCCTTAATAATTACAATGCGATAGCAGAGGCTACAACTCATTTGATTCAGAAAGGACATAATAAAATCGTCATGTTTGTATATCAATCTTCCCAAATTCCTATGCAGGAACGGGTACGAGGATATGTTGAAACGATGAAAGGCCTAAATTTAGAACGTAATATTAAAGTTGTAGAAGTACCATATAGTTTTACAAAACTAGAAAAGGAGCGTTTAATTAAAATGACGCTTCAAAATGATATAAATATTGATGCCGTGATTTTTGCCAATAACTCGCTAACTATAATCGGTTTATATGCGATATATCAGTTAGGGTTGAAAGTACCCGAAGAAATTGCCATTATAGGGTTTGATGGAAGTGAGGTTTTTGACTTTTTCTATGCTCCATTAACGTATGTTGAACAGCCATTGGTTGAAATAGGTATAAAATCTGTTGAGACTTTGATTGGCATCATTGAAGGAGCTACCGAAATCAAACAATTTGAATTAGCCCATACGTTTCATATTCGAAACTCTAGCTAATTTCATTAGGATTGCAATGAATTGATTAAAAACTATTTTTTGATTGACATTCTAATAGCTATTTTTTTTCTCGGTATGTATTGAAGAAATTTATTGAGAATAAAATTGAACAGTAACAACAAATGAAACGACCATGAAAAAATCTTTCGCTCAAAGGGATAATGATTGTTTTGGGAGTTCCATCTCGTTGAGTATCTAATAATAAAACAAAGAAGCTAATACGTAAATTTCGGAAAGCTCAATTGAAAAAACAAACAGATGAAAAACCAGAGCATTTTAGTCAGCATCCTATTTTTATTGACGCTATTTGCAGAAAAATTACCAGCGCAAACAAGTTATGCCAAGTTGGTCGATACCAAAATAGGAACAACTGGCAAAGGAAATGGCTTGGATATTGGTTTTACCTTTGTAGGTGCAACCTATCCTTTTGGTATGGTTCAATTCACCCCAACCTGGTTTCATCCTGGCCGCGGAATTACCGTTAACCAATTAAGCGGTGCAGGGTGTTCGCATATGGAGAACTTTCCTACCCTTCCTATTGCTGGCGAACTAACCACTTCGCCCAACGACATGAAGGGGTTTGAAAAATACAAGGTTGTGAACGACAGCCATGCTGGTTACTTTTCTATGGTCACACAAGATGAGGTAGTGTGCAATGCCACAGTTACAAAACGAACGGGGGTTGCTCAATTTATTTTCCCTCAAACCACAAATAAAGGAACAGTAATAATTGGAACAGGAATAATAGCAGGACGCAATTTCTCAAGTTCCAATGTGCAAATAACCTCACCAAGTTCCTGCGAGGGCTTTGCCGAAGGCGGTGAGTTTTGCGGTAAAGAAACCAAATACCGCGTTTATTTTGCTGCCCAATTCAATACAGAGGCAACAAAAACAGGCACTTGGAATAAGGGAATTGTTCTTGAAAACCAATTAACGGTTGGCGGCGAACGAACAGGCGCGTTTTTTACATTCAATACAGAGAACGACAATATTGTAGAATTTAAAATCGCTGTTTCGTATGTTTCGTTGTCCAACGCCAAAGAAAACTTATTGAAAGATAACAATAAAGGCGATTTCGAATCCATTAAACAGGCTACCGAAAAGGAATGGAACAATCGTCTCGGACGTATCGAAGTAAAGTCGGACGATACCCTACGGATAAAACAATTCTACACCCACCTTTATCACTCCTTAATTCATCCCAATGTGTTTAACGACATTAATGGCGATTATATGGGTGCCGATTTCAAAGTACACCGCGTGGAGCAAGGTCGCGAGCACTACACCTCCTTTAGTAGTTGGGACACCTATCGTTCGCAATGTCAATTGATAGCCATGCTTTTCCCTAAAGAAGCATCGGATATGATGCAATCGCTCGTATGTTTTGCTGAACAGGCAGGTGGCTATGGCCGATGGATTCTAGCCAATATTGAAACGGGGATAATGAACGGCGATCCAAGTTCCATAATCTTATCGAGCAGTTACGCATTTGGGGCAACGGACTTCGATACAGAAAAAGCCTTTCAATACATGAAAATGGGGGCAACCGTTTGCAATAGCAAATCGCAGGAAGTGCTAGTTCGACCCAATTTATACGACTATATGAATAAAGGATATACAAATAATCCCAGTGAAACATTGGAATACGCTTCTGCCGATTTTGCTATCGGCCAATTTGCATTACAAGCATTGAATAATAAAACGGAATCGGAATACTTTACAAAGCGTGCCCAACATTGGAAAAACATATATGACCCAACCACCAAATGGCTTCGAACGCGCGAAACATCCGATGGCAGTTGGGGCTCTTTGAGCAACAAAGGCTATACAGAAGCAACTCGTTACCAGTACTTTTGGATGGTGCCATTTAATTTAAAAACACTAATTGATACGGTGGGGTACGATTTTGCCGCGAATCGTTTAGACTCTTTCTTTTTGAAACTGAACGCAACATACGACTGGAAAGATGAAGCAAATAATCAAATCTGGTTTGCATCGGGGAACGAACCCAACATGCACGTACCATGGGTTTACAATTGGTTAGGACAACCTGCGAAAACAACCGCGGTTATCAATCGTGTTATTAACGAAATGTACGACAGTTCGTCGTCGGGAATACCAGGCAACGACGACTTGGGGGCCTTGGGGAGTTGGTACGTGTTTAGTTCCATAGGGCTGTACCCGATGATTCCAGGTGTGGGTGGGTTTGCAGTAAATACTCCCCAGTTTAACGATATTATCGTGCATTTGGGCAATAAAAATACACTTAACGTAAAAGGGGGTAAATGCGGATTATACATAAAAACAATGCAGGTGAATGGGGAAAACCACAACTCGTCTTGGATTGAATGGTCCGATATTTCCAAAGGAGGAACAATTAAGTACAAGCTAACATCTGGTTCAAAATCAAAATGGGCCATTGATGCGCAACTGCCTTCGTATAATTAATAGTTACAACACTCTTTGTAAATACATAATGCAATAATAAATACAAATATGAAGAAATCAATTTCAATTTTCCTAATGGTCATTTTGTTCAGTTTTCAACTTTCGGCCACCGAGTGGCATGTTTCGGGGATTGGGAATGATGCAAATGATGGGAAGACACCTGAAACAGCTTTTCTGACATTGCAAAAAGCGGAAGGCTTGGTACAACCCGGCGATGTGGTACTAATTGGCAACGGACAATACATTGGCGATAACAACCCCAAAAGCAGAGGAACGCTAACCATTGCGTGTTCAGGTCGTGCCGATGCATGGATAACCTGGAAAGCACGCCCGGGACATCATCCGGTGATTCGCACAAGCGGTTGGTCGGGTATTCAAATTACAGGCTCATACCATATTTTAGAAGGGCTCGAAATACTTGGCAACAACGATTCGATTGTATTGATGAAAGCCTTGGAAGAAGCAAAAAACAAAGTGGCCAATCCATTTTACAATGCCAACGGTATCACCATTGACGGTCGAGCGAAAACCGCGGACGATAAACCTCACCATACAATTATTCGTAATTGCGTGGTAAGCAAATGCTCGGGTGGCGGCATCGCTTGCATAGAAATGGACTATGTAACTATTGAAGATTGCAAAGTATTTGAAAACGCTTGGTTTATGCGATATGGAGGGTCGGGCATTACTACATGGCATAACTGGGCTTATGACGATGCTCCAGGGTATCACATTATTATTCAACGCAATTACGTATGGAACAACAAAACCCAAGTACCATGGCAAAACATAGGCAAATTAAGCGATGGTAATGGAATTATTCTCGATGTAACAGACTTGAGCAAAAGTGGAGCAACCAATCCAAATGCCGATGCAGTGGTGAATACCAACGAGTCTAGCGACACGACAAATACTTCTGTTATGAAGCCTGATGTTAAACCCTCGCGTCCCGAATGGACCGGCCGTGCACTAATTGCCAACAATATTAGTGCATACAATGGTGGATCGGGAATTCACGTATTCCGCACTAAACATGTTGATATAATAAACAATACCACTTACTGGAATGGCAGCGTGGTTGGCTATCAGGAATTATTCCCCAATTCTTCGGAAGATATTGTTATTATGAACAACATCATCGTGCCTCGCCCAGGTGGACAAGTGACTTCAAATTATAAGAACACCAATATTAAATGGGATTATAACCTTTACAGCATCGATCAAGAAATATTCAAAGGTGCAAACGATATTATTGCAGACCCCATGTTTGTAGATGTTCAACTCGAACCGCTAAAAGGCAATTTTAGCCTGAAAAAAGGCAGCGCAGGTTTAAACTCTGGAAGCAACGATGTGTCACAACCAACCGACATTGATGGAAAAAAACGTCCAAAAGGAAAAGGTCGAGACAGAGGGGCTTTTGAGTTGTAAATCATCATGTTCTACACGGAAAGATTATCGAAATTAAAGAGTTGACAACTAAGCAATATGAAGTTAACAATAAAAATATTTCAATTTCTAAAAATAGGATTCGTGCTTATCCTATTTTTCTGCGTTGAAAACATAACAGCACAGTCGTTTTTGAACACTCACGAAACCGATGTGGTTGACGAAAGCGGTAAAAAAATATTGTTAAGAGGTGTGGGATTGGGCAATTGGATGCTTCCCGAAGGCTACATGTGGAAATTTGGCAAAAATGGCGATCGTCCGCGTCGTATAGAAAAGATTGTGACCGATTGCCTGGGAGAAGAAAAAGCAGCTCAATTCTGGAAAGAGTTTCGTGCCACCTACATAACAGAAGCAGACATCAAGCGAATTGCCGAGCTGGGTTTTAATTCTGTTCGCCCGGCATTAAACGCCCGTCTTTTTTTGACCGAAGGCGAAAACAATGAATTTGTGGAAGAAGGTTTTTTGCTGCTCGACCAACTTATCGGGTGGTGCAAAAAGTATAAATTGTACGTGATTATCGATATGCACGGAGCGCCCGGAGGGCAAACCGGCCAAAACATTGACGACAGCCCCAATGATCTGCCGGAACTTTTTATGGATTCCAAAAATCAGGATTTACTCGAGAAATTATGGGTCAAAATTGCTGAACGATACAAAGATGAGCCGATTGTAGCGGCTTACGATTTGCTTAACGAACCATTGCCCGAACAAACCGGAGCAGCCGCAAAACACAAAAATCAATTGGTGCCTCTTTATGAGCGATTAATTAAAGCTATTCGGGCAATTGATAAAAAACACATGTTTACTGTAGAGGGACATCATTATGCCAATAACTGGGAGATGTTTACCAAACCTCTTGATAATAATACAATGTACCAGTTTCATTATTACTGTTGGGACAAGCCTGATAATTTGAACGATATTACCCAGTATTTAGAAAAGCAAAAATTATTGAACGCACCGGTTTGGGTGGGCGAATTTGGCGAGAAAAGCAATGCAATATATTATGGGTCAACCCAGTTGATGGAACATTACAATATTGGGTGGTCGTTTTGGCCTTGGAAAAAGATGGACACTAAAAACACCCCTTATTCCTTTAAATCGCCTGATGGTTGGGCTCAAATTGCAGCTTATTCACGAGGTAAATTCAAACTCGATTCTATTGTAAATGCCGAACAAATATTCAACGAGTTGCTCGAAAACATCAAGTTGAGTAATTGCACCTATTTTCCCGATGTAATCAATGCTTTGTTCAGGCAAATTCCTGTTAAAATTGAAGCCGAGAACTACGGGCATGACGGTTACGGCAATTCGTATTTCGTGAAAGATACCATCACAAAATCAGTAGCTTATCGCAAAAAAGAACCTGTAAAAATCAGTGTTTTCAATAAAGATAAATCGGAACAAGCGGTGAATTTAGCCGCCGATGAATGGCTTATTTACAATTGCAAATCGAACGATATATTGACCACCGGAGTAACCATTCGCGCAAAAGCTTTGACACAACCCACTGTAATAAGCATTTCTGTAAACGGGAAAAATACCGATTTGAAAGTAGAATCTACCGAATGGGTAAATTTGAAGTTACAGCCACAAAAATTTAAAAAGGGCGACCATCAAATTAAAATATTGGTCAAAAGAGGAAGCGTACAACTCGACTGGATCGATATAAAATAAACACAAACAAATACTTACAAACAATATAACTAATCAAAATTCACAAATAACTGCAGAAATCATGAAAAACAAAACATTATTCAACGCTGCGTTGCTCATTGCAACGCTTGTTTTATTTATGTCGTGTAAAACACAAAAGGAGAATAAATGGGAACTCGATTCGCCCAATAATGGCGTTCGTATTTCTGTAATGAGCGTTAACGGCGATAATCAGTCAACTAAACTTGTGTACGAAGTATCGACCACAAAAAATGGGAAAACGACTTCAGTAATAGAAACATCGCCTCTAGGGATTAATCGCAGCGATGAACTGTTTTCCGAAAATCTTGTATTTGTTTCGAAAAGCGAGGTGAAAACCATCGATGAAACCTACACAATGCGCATTGGCAGACAAAGCAAAATCAGAAACAATGCCAACGAAATAGAACTGACATTCAAGAACGAGAAAGGCTCACTCATTCAATTGGTTGTTAGAGCTTACGATGATGGAGTAGCGTTTAAGTATGTTTTTCCCGACCAATCAGACAAAACCTATACGGTTACAAAGGAACTAACCGGGTTCAAAGTTCCCGAAAATGGCAAAGCATGGATTCAACAGTACGCTAAAAGCTCCAAATGGGGGCCGTCATATGAACTTTATTACGAAAACGAAATTCCAATCGGCACACCATCAACCATTGCCGAAGGTTGGGGATTTCCAGCTTTGTTTAATACCAACAACCATTGGATATTAATTTCAGAAGCAAATTTATCGCCCAATTATTGCGGTGTTCGACTGGAACAAAATGCCCCGAACGGATTGTACACAGTTCGCTTCCCCGAGGCGGCCGATGCATTGGGAACAGGCAGCGTAGAACCAAGTTACACGCTGCCTTGGTCAATGCCTTGGCGTGTAATTATTGTCGGACAATCGTTGGCTACCATTTTCGAATCGCATATGATTACGAATGTTTCCGACCCCGCGATACCTGGCGACTTTTCGTGGGTAAAACCAGGCAGGGCTTCATGGGGGTGGAATACCAATCATGATAGTGGAAAAGAATATCTGTCTCTAAAGGAGTTTGTAGATCTTGCAGTTGACATGAAATGGGAATATTCGCTGGTTGATGCCAACTGGGATTTGATGGAAGGAGGAAACATTGAGCAACTTGCTAAATATGCCAATTCAAAAAATATAGGTCTTTTACTGTGGTACAATTCAGGTGGCGCAAATAACGATGTGAGCGAAGGCCCTCGCGATATTATGAATGACGCACAAAAACGGAAAGCCGAGTTTAAAAAATTACACGAAATGGGTGTAAAAGGCGTTAAAATTGACTTTTGGCATAGCGACAAACAAGATCTTATTCAACGTTATATCGACGTATTAAAAGATGCCGCCAAAAATCAAATTATGGTCAATTTTCATGGCTGTACTATGCCGCGCGGTTGGTCAAGAACTTACCCCAATTTAGTAAGTTTTGAAGCGGCCAAAGGCGAAGAGAATTATGACTTCGATGAAACCTATCCTGCTCAAGCACCTATTCAAGCTTCCATTTTGGCTTTTTCTCGCAATGTACTTGGACCAATGGATTGTACACCTATGACCTTAACGAATTTAAAGTATCCGCATCAATCATCTTTTGCTCACGAACTTGCTCTTACCATAGTATATAATTGTGGAATTCTGCATTTTGGCGACAATGTAAAAATGTACCGTTCATTACCAGAGTATGTAAAAACATTTTTAAAAGAAGTTCCTGTAGCTTTTGACGAAACACGATTGATTTCTGGAGAACCAGGTAAATCGATTGTAATTGCTGGTCGTGTTGGCAAAGATTGGTATTTGGCTGGCATCAACAGCGAAAATACTTTCAAAGAAATTACAATTGACATGCCTTTTATTACAACGGGGGCTTTCGATATGAGCTTGATAACCGATGGCACTGATGCCAAAAGCTTTGCAAACAAACTAACCAGTTTTAAAGCTGGAGAAAAGATTAAACTTAAAATGCTTGGTTTTGGTGGTTTTGTGGCAACGTTGAAAGAAAAATAAAAAGTTTCTTAATCTAAAGAATTTTTAAAAATGCAGAATAGTATGAATTCAAATATTTTCCTTGGGATACTCTTGATTGCTTTAGGGGCTTTTCTTTCGGGCAGTTTTTCGGTACCATTCGGGAAAATTAAAAACTGGAAATGGGAAACCTATTGGATGATATTTAGTGTTGGTGCCTATATATTGTTCCCATTAATAGCATGTTTGATTTTTGCACCCGATTTTATTACTATCATCCAAACTACTCCTTCAAAAGTATTATGGGTTGTATTTTTAATGGGAGCTGTTTATGGAATCGGAAATCTTTCATTTGGACTTGCCCTTCGCTACCTAGGTTTGTCGTTAGGATATGCGCTGTCCCTTGGCCTAATGTTGGCTATCGGAACCCTTATTCCGCCACTAATTGATGGGCGACTTAAAATAATGATGAAGGGCTCGAACGGCTCACTACTCATTATGGGTGTAATTGTGGCTTGTGTTGGGATTGCCTTATCTGCATGGTCTGGAATTCTGAAAGATAAATTAATGTCACAGTCGAAAAAGCAGGAGAGTGTTAGTGAGTTCAACCTTATAAAGGGTTCGCTGGCTGCTGTATTGGTAGGAATCGCAGGATCGGCCTTATCGCTTGGTTTTGAGCAGGGATTGCCATTGTCTAACAGGGCCGCACAATATGGAGTCGACCCACTTTTCACGATCGTTCCAGTGCTAGTTGTTTTGTTTTTAGGCACTTTCATTACTACAATAATTTGGTGCGGATACTTAGGTTTCAAAAATAAATCGCTGAAAAATTACACCTCAGGCAAATCACGAGAATTAACATTTAATTACCTACTGGGCTTACTCGCCGGATTATTATGGTTCGGACAGTTTTTTATATACGGAATGGGGAAAAGCAAAATGGGATCTTTGACTTTTACTTCGTGGGGTATTTTAATGGCACTTACCATCGTGTTCGCAACTATTTGGGGGCTAATGCGTAACGAGTGGAAAGGAGCACCACCAAAGGTATATGCGATAATGGTTATATCACTCATCATCATTATAGTATCTTCATTTATGATTGGTATTAGTGGCACAGAATAGAATTTTTAAATTATATAAACATGACATCAAGAGAAAGAATACTTGCAGCGATTAATCACATAACCCCCGATAGAGTACCTATAGACATGAGTGCTACACCTAGTTCTGGAATATCAGCTATTGCGTACAGTAATTTGATTAATCATATCGGAATGAAACACCTGCCGGTTCAAATTTACGACGTTGTTCAGCAACTTGCACAGCCCGACATGGATGTTCTAAATCGGTTTGGGGTTGATGTGCTGGATATTGGACGAACTTTTAATGACAAGCAATCAGACTGGACACCGATTACTATGGCAAACGGAGCACAGGCTTTTTACCCAAAATGGTTTAAACCAACACCGATGCCCGATGGTTCATACCAAACTTACGACAGTGATGGAAAAAGGATGCTTTCGCGGATGCCAAATGGAGCTACTTTTTTCGACCAAACGTATTTCCCTTATGTGGATGGTTACCCCGATTCGTATGAAAATTTGGATGCAGAAATGGGGCGTGTAATGTGGGCGCGCGATGTGCACAGCCCTTGGGATCATGCCGCCGATGACAACTTTTGGACTACACTGCGCGAAAACACACTGAAATTAAGACAAAGCACCGACAAAGCTTTGCTTGTAGTGTGTGGTTGCAATCTTTTTGAGTGGGGTACTTTTTTGCGCCGAATGGACAACTTCTTAATGGATTTACTTTGCGACCCATACAATGTAGAAAAACTACTGGATCAACTACTTATCCGCCACTTGGCTACGCTCGAAAAGGTATGTAATGCTGTGGGAGATATTGTTGATATTATCCGCTTTGGCGACGATTTGGGCATGTCAAATGGCCCATTTATGGATGTAGAAACCTACCGGACGCTGTTTAAGCCACGTCATAAAATACTGTGCGACTATGTAAAAACACATAGTAAAATGCATACCTTTTTGCATTCCTGTGGTTCTATTTCATCGCTTATGCCCGATTTAATGGATGCTGGTATTGAGATTTTTAATCCCGTTCAAACCAATTGCAGAAACATGGCTCCCGATTTTCTCAAAAAAGAATTTGGTCGGGATTGTACTTTCTGGGGAGGTGGTATCGAAACGGTTGGTACACTAAATATTGGCACACCACAGCAAGTACACGATCAGGTGCTGGAGCGGCTCGAAATATTCTCGAAAGATGGTGGTTTCGTGTTCAACACCATTCACAACATCCTCCCCGATGTGCCTCCACAAAATGTGGTTGCAATGTTTGAAGCTATAAATAAATTTAACAATACTAAAAATTAATGTTATGAAAAGATACGGTCAGATAATCGGGCTCGACCCGCTACGTTTAGATGAATACAAAAAATACCATGCCGAAGCTTGGCCCGAAGTAGTGGCAATGATAAAGGCATGCAACATTACCAACTATACTATTTTCCACAAGGATAGTATGCTGTATGCTTATTTTGAATATACAGGTGTTGATTTTGCTGCCGACATGGCCAAAATGGCAGCAGATCCTAAAACAATAGAGTGGTGGGACATAATGATACCGATGCAACGTCCTGTAGAAACCCGTACGAATGGTGAATGGTGGGCTGGCATGGAAGAGGTATTTCACGTAGATTAATCTTGAAATTTTACAAATTTTAAAAATAATGAAAGCAAAAATAACTCTAGCTATTATATATTGTTTGGCATTTCAATACCTCTATTCTCAAAAAACAGGAGGCGGCGAATTGAACCCGGGTATTCATGCTAACCAGAAATCACTCGAAAATTTTCAAAATTTACGGTTTGGATTGAGTATCCATTGGGGGCCAAACGTAATTGCCGGACAAGAGATTAGTTGGTCGAGAGGTAAAGAAACACCAGCGGCAGAAACCGTATGGGCATGGTGGCCCGGGTGAACTATTTCCAAATTTTAGCGACACACCCAATCAAAACCGTTATTGGATTTATATGAAAAATCAGCTACGGGAATTGATAACCAAATACCATTCACAGATTATTCAGTTCGATGGCGATTGGGATTCTACTTGGACACATGAAATTGGCAGCGATATGTATCTCTATATTCGAAAATTAAACGACGAAGTGTTGGTTAACAGCAGAGTCGATAAAGGTCGCCAGCCACCGCCACCATACAGCGCAAAAGAGCCGTGGAGAGCCGATATTTTCGCAGGCGATTTTGAAGAAAGAGAACGCTTTACCGATGCTTTTGTAGGGGATAGGCCCCCAGTAATAGAGAAATCGACTTATCCTTGGCAGGCATGGGTTACAGTAGATCAATCGCAATGGTCATGGAAACCAAATGCCACTTTTCATTCGTCAAAGTATATTATAATAGATTTATTGAAAACGATTGGTGCTGGTGGCAATTATCTTATCAATATTGGTCCGCGACCTGATGGAACGTTTGAACCATCCATTGTTGCAACCATGAAAGAGGTAGGCAATTGGGTGAAAGCCCATGGCGATGCAATTTATGGAACTCGTGCTGGCGATTTTTTGGAAGAAGGTAAGTACACAAGTACTCAAAATGACAA
>JAQICA010000061.1 GCA_027858775.1 Salinivirgaceae bacterium
GTGTGTAATAATAACCCGGTTCTTTTTCTGTAAGAATAACCTCATTGCCATTACCGGATATTTTTACATCGGCTCCCGTAATTTTTGGAGGAGCCTCGGCATTATCGAGGCGTTTAGACCAGCTTAGCTTTACAACATGCTCCATGGTATCGGTAGAAATGAACGCTTCCACAACAGCAATTTTCGGAAAACCGTCTCCCAGATCTTTGTCTAAATCCATTCGTTCGGTGCACGAAACGGTAACCAGACTATAAATAAATATGAATATGAGTATTTTTTTCATTTTGGAACAATTTTAAAAATTAAAGTTATAACTAACCGTTGGAAGAATTCCAAACAAATATGTTTTTTCAGCATAAATTTGCTCAGGATTATTCTCATCTTGCACAAAATTTATTGACCAGGTATTGTGGCGGTTATACACATTGTACACAGAAAGATTCCAGGAACTTTCGAACTTTCGGGAATTAAAGCGTTTTGAAACTTTAGGCTTGTTCTCCCATGTTAACGCTAAATCCATTCGGTGATAGTTCGGGTAGCGCTGTTCGTTACGGCCGGAATAAATTGGAACATAAGCTCCCAAAAACTCGGCCATTCTTTGCGGGAACGTCCCAGGCAAACCTGAAGAATACACCCATGTAGCACCAATCGTTAACCGGTCTAAAACATCATAATTAAACACAACCGATACATCGTGTGGCTTGTCGTACGGTGCAAGGTAAGGTTTACCTTCATTCAAATGCTCCATATCCAATTCGGTGTTTGAATAGGTATAGCTTACCCATCCGTTTATTTTATCGAATTGATATTTCACCATCAGTTCGGCACCATAAGCTGTAGCTCTGCCAAATCGTAATTCTCCTTCCAGATCTTTGTTTAACAAAAGCACGGCGTCGTCTTTAAAATCGATAGCGTTATCCATCCATTTATAGTAAACCTCGGCAGATGCTTTCAGTTTATTTTTAAAGAAATTATGAAATACACCTACTGCTACCTGGTCTCCGATTTGTGGCTTAATATTTGGCGACGCCGAAAACCACACATCAAGGGGTGTACCGGCTGCTGAATTGCGTGCCATTTGAATAAACTGCGTTGTGCGGGCATAGCTTGCTTTTACTGAAGTAAACTCGTCTAATTTTACATTTACGCCCAAGCGTGGCTCCCACTGCATATAATGATTATAAATTCCTCCATTATGTTCTGCAGAATCTACTATATTAGGTTCCAAATCGTAAGTATACGTAGTTTCGTCGCCAAAATTGGCAAAAGTCGCATTTCGCAAACCCGCTTTTAATGAAACAAGCGAATTTAATTCATATTCAACGCCAATATACGCACCGTTTTCAACAGATCGGTTGGTCGGCACCTTTATAGATCCAAAAGCGGCATCGTCTCCTAATCCGCGAGCATGTCCCGGATGAAAAACATGAATCATACTTTCTACACCATAGTTAATGGTAAGATCGGGTGTTGCAAAATAGGTAAAATCGTACTTTAAGGCCAAATCATTCAGTCCTGCCTCCCATAAAAATGAATTGGCTTCGCCGGGAGGTGTGCCCAATGAATAATAGTAATTGCTGTATGTTAACGACAAATTAGAAAACAGTTTTTTCGAAAACAGGTGATTCCAGCGTGCAGTGGCAGTTCCATTACCATATCCCATTTTGGCAAATTCAGATCCAAAAACATCGCGACCAAAATATCCGGAAAGAAAAATCCGGTTATTGTCGTTTACGCGATAGTTAATTTTCAAATTCAGATCGTAAAAATATAAAGTGCTATTACGCACCTCTTCTTGCTTAGACAAAGGAAGAAAAAGATCTGCGTAGGTTCTGCGAGCGGCAACCACAAAAGAAATTTTATCTTTCCACAGAGGCCCTTCCAGCGTCAAACGCGATGAAATAATTCCAATTCCGCCAACTCCGGAAAATTCTTTGTAGTTTCCTTCACGCATATAAATATCAAGCACAGACGACAATCGTCCACCATAACGTGCTGGAATATCGCCTTTATACAGTGTCAGATCTTTTACCACATCGTTATTAAATACGGAGAAAAAACCAAGTAAGTGCGAAGCATTGTAAACATTAGCCTCATCGAGCAATACGAGGTTTTGATCGAGGTTTCCTCCGCGCACACTAAATCCGCTTGAGCCTTCGCTCGGCGATTGCACCCCCGGGAGCAGCTGCAGGGCTTTAATTACATCCACTTCGCCCATAAGAGCAGGAATTCTGCGAATATCGTCGCTTCCGAGTTTCTCAACGCTCATTTCGTTACGCAAAATATTGGCATTTCCTTTTTCGCCGGTTACCACCACCTCTTCAATAGTCTGCATAACAGACAATAATTCAACATTTTTACTTACATCATTGGTTTTTACTGTAATCTCGACCTCTTCTGGCTGAAACCCAATATAGGTATATTTTACAGTATAATTTCCCGGAGCCAAACTTACAGAATAGAATCCATACACATTTGTTACACTTCCAATACCGAGTTCTTTTACATAAACAGTTGCACCTATAAGTGCCTCACCATTTTCGGCATCGGTAATATAGCCGCTTAAAATGGGTTTTCGTTCTCCGGAATCATCGCTATCGGCTAATACCGATTGAATTGCGAATAAAAGAGAGAAAAATATAATTATTCGATACATTTTTATACAATTTTTGCCGGCATAGCAACAAAGAAGGCTCACAAAAGGCGACCTTCAATTGCAGGGTTTTTAACCGACATGGGTTATTCAATTTATAGTTTTATTTTTTCTTGCGGCCAAAACCACCAAACATTAGGCTAATATTGCCATAAGGGGCACTAAAATCGCTATCGTTAAAATAGGCTTTCCGTGTACCGGTTGCATCGGCAATATACTCAGTATCGCTTACTCCGGTTACAAAACGGTAACCTGCACCAATATTCACTTTAAACCAAGGAGTAAGATTCATTTCAATTTCCAGTTGAGGTGAAACGGTTCCAATAAAATCGTTATGATACTCATAATCGCTGTATCTAAATTCAGAATCGTACACCGTAATAGCACCGGCGCCAAATTTAGAGCTAATACCAAAATGCACAGGATTTTTAGGCATAAAAATATACCCAATCCACAGTCCACCATAGCCCATATCAAAGGAAAGTTCCGATTCAATTAAGTTTCCATTTTCGCTATAAATCTCGGGAAAAGTATGATCTGTAGCCAAGGCCATTCCAAAACCGCCGATAAAAAACGTGTTATTGAAAATTACGGCACCGCCGCCACCCGCGTACATTCCAAAAGCACCATCGTAAGTTGAGAACTCGTAAATTGGTGCACCAAAGCCACTGATGGAGTAATTTTTATCGCCAAAAAGATAGCGCATTTCATCTTGCTGAGCGCTTAAGCTCATTGTGAGTAGAAGTGCTACTCCGAGTAATTGTAATTTCATTTTTTTAAGGTTTTAAGGTTTAACGGACACAAAAATAATGTACATATTAATAAATCAACTATAAATCAGCCTCATTAATAGAAAATTAACATCTTAAATACTTAACATATGAGTAATATACTAACGCAAACCCACTATTTTATAGTGCGATCTGTCTATAAGATATTCGTAGGCTTTATTATTATGAATGGCCAGCATCGATTCGGGCTCAAAGGCAAGAACAACCTTATAACCTGCCGGCTGACAAACCGGAACCTCATAAAAAGTGAGTGAATCTTTCTGATAAAAAAACTGTTCCTTCTGCACTTTCACTTGTCTGTACAGCCAGCCTTCACTATTTTCAACCATCTCACTTTCGTGGATGCGGTATTGGTAGAGCCGGTCATTTTTGTTGCATACAAACGGACGGTAACTTACATCGTGCTTCACCAACCATTGCACAAGCATAGAGTCAGAAACGGGCACCAGGTAACTTTTCGGTGGCTTTACAGCGTAGTCGACCACGGTGCTATCGAAATATTCCGAAACCACAAAAACGGTGTCCTTTCCTGTAGCGATGCTGCGAAGCGGATAGTGCAACTTTTCACCGCTCTGCTTATGCGAAAACCTTACACCAACTTTGGAATAAGCATCGCAATCTGTGAGTTTTGCCTGGGCTTCATTAACAACCAATATGACTTTTGCCTTATTTCTCGCGAAATAGTTTATTAGCGACCCCATCGTACTCTGCTGGCTCAATACTCTCCGTTTCAAATTATGGGTTTCTGTTTTACCATTTTTGCCCTCAATAATTAATCCCAGGCTATTCATAATTCCAAAACTTTGTCTTCCGTCGTCGATGTGTACTGTACTATACCTAAGCTTACGAGGCTCCGAATGTATTTGGCCGAGAGTATATTCAAAAAACGAATAACCGGCAGCCTCCACGTCATTTTTAACAAATGGAATTATTTCATCATAAAAGAGAGTGCGCAGCGAACTGTCAATCAACGGGTTTGTAAGACCGCCAAGTTGAATATCGAAATCTTTCAAATAACCAAATGTTTCCCACGAATTGCGATACGGATAATATTCATGCACATCAACAACCACATGTGGTTTATATTGCTGAAAAATTTGATGAACCAACTGAGCTTCAGAAGTAGCCAAAAGCAGGTGATCTCGATTTATATCCATATCATTGGCGTTACGTCGCATGTTACTGTCGCCCCCCCGGGGGTTGACCTGTGGTAAAATCACCAACCGAACAGACTCCAATGCCTTACTGTATTTGCCATTAGCAATAGCTGTCAATAAATTTAATACGCCCTCTTTCCCCGACGGTTCATTTCCATGCTGCTGAGCCATAATCATTAACGCAAGTTTTTCGGATCTTTCACCAATGGCATCATCGACAATAACCAATGGCATTTTATATCCTTGCACAATGGAATCATGCAACACAACGGTGATATTCGAGCGGGCACTATCAAGTTGCTGAAGATAGTGAACCAATGTGCTGTTTTTAGTGGTAGTTTGGTAATCAGCAGCCGCACCGGGCGAAACAAATTTGTTTTGGCTTTGCTTACATCCAACAAAAAATACCAACAAAAAAAATACATATAAAAACTTCATAATAAGTGTTTTAATATTTGCAGAACAATACAACATCGCCATCGTACACAAATATAGTTATAAACATAAAACTGCAATAATCAGGGTTCTAAAACCAGAAAATATATCCAAAACCGGACAGTTGAAAAATAAATTTGCATTTCGAAAAAAAAGCCATAGTTTTGTTTTGAAATAAAAATACGATGAAAAAGAATTATACATTTTGGTGGCAGTGGTCGACTTTTACTCCGTAAAAGAAGAAAACTGTATACCTTATATTGTAAAATATAACAAGGCTCGCAGAATTCTGTGAGCCTTTTTTCTTTTTAATCTGTTTATGAAAAATATTATCAACCATCGCGCTGCAAAAAAAATGCAATATAAATTCGAAGTACAAGCGAATAGAATGTGGAACCAAGCGATTTTGAATTTCAAAATTCAAGGTTTCCCAATGCCTGGGGATAACTATTTTCAAAATAAAAATTTGCAAATAGCGCACATATCCCTATACAACAGCTGGAAGCCACGCTGGTGGTTTCGTTGGCCGAAAGGCCATACAACACTTCCTTAACAAAGCCAAATCCTTGCTTTTACACGCAAGGATATATCCCCGGCAACACCTTTACCGGACTAATTCGCATAAACCTAAATTGAGCGGTTTTCGCTCACGACAAAGAAATTGCAAGGTTTTCACTTCACATTTTCGGTAAAAACCGTCAAATTCTAAGTCGGGGTTATCTGCCGGCTGGCGAAAGCGCTTTTTTTTACGTTTAAACCGCTCAACTTAGGTTAAGCTTTATACACATTTGCCGGAAACGGCATCAAAATATTTTAAAATGGAAAATACAATTCAACTACCCACAGATACTTTTACAACAAACCCATATTATAACGAATTTGGCGGTGCATTTGTACCTGAAGCACTAACTGCCAAGCTGCAGGAACTATCGGATTTAATGGAAAAATTAGATACCGATGAAACCTTCGATCGTGAGTTTATTTATTACCTGAATCACTTCGTAGGTCGGCCAAGCCCAATGTATTTTGCACGCCGGTTGTCGGAAAAATATGGATTAAAACTCTACCTGAAACGCGAAGACCTGAACCACACCGGATCGCACAAAATCAATAATACGATCGGTCAAATTCTGGTAGCCAAACGTCTGAATGCGAAAGAAATTATTGCAGAAACGGGTGCCGGCCAGCATGGTGTGGCTACAGCTACAGCAGCTGCCATGCTTGGACTTCGATGCATTGTTTTTATGGGTGCGGAAGATGCCAAACGCCAAGCGCTGAATGTAAAACGGATGCAATTATTAGGCGCACAAGTAAATACTACATCGGCCGGACGAGGCACACTTAAAGATGCCGTTGATGCAGCATTGGGCTACTACATTAACAATCCCGAATCGTATTATTTGCTGGGTTCGCAAGTTGGGCCACACCCCTACCCACGCATGGTAGCGCGATTCCAGCGCATAATTGGGCGCGAAGCCCGGGAACAAATATTGGAAGCCGAAAACTCACTCCCAAACGCAGCCGTTGCGTGTATTGGCGGTGGATCGAATGCCATTGGCCTTTTTCAGGGATTTATAGACGACCAACAAGTTGAACTACATGGCGCCGAAGGCGGTGGCATGGGCTTTTTAGGCAAAACCGCAGCCACTCTAAATTTGGGGCGACCGGCCATTTTTCAGGGAACAAAGTCCTATTGCTTACTCGACGAAAATGATGAACCACTCCCCTCGTACTCTATCGCGGCGGGTCTCGACTATCCCGGCATTTCGCCTCAACACGCAATGCTTAAAACAAACAAAAGAGCGATGTACCACATCATAACCGACGATGAGGCCATAGCTGCCTTCCGCGAACTTTCTACCATGGAAGGCATTATTCCGGCAGTAGAATCGGCACACGCCGTAGCGCTAGCCCTCAAAAAATTTGCAAAAACCGGAAAAACCATCGTAGTAAACCTCTCGGGACGAGGAGATAAAGACATAGACCGCATTCCATTATCGTAGTAAAAAAAGGGGCTGTAAAAGGCTCCTTTTTTTATCTCAATTCCTTTATAAATTCAAAACAAAGTTATAGTCCGGGGCAAAAAGCATACGTGATTTTGCAAAAAGCAACGGTTAACGAGATCAGTAAAAACTTCTGAAAAAAGTACGGTGTGGATTTTTGGGTAGTTATAAAATTCGTTTATTTTTACGATGAAAATTAATTAAAATTCTGTACTTATGAGTAAACGAAAAATCGTAGCCATGCCCGGAGATGGAATTGGCAAGAACGTACTTGAAGAAACCATCCGTGTATTAGACGCAGCCGGATTTGAAGCAGATTATATCGAAGGTGATATAGGCTGGGAATTTTGGAGAAGTGAAGGTAATCCATTGCCCGACCGCACAATAAAATTGCTTGAGGAGCACAAAATTGGTCTTTTTGGAGCTATTACTTCAAAGCCCAAAGATGCTGCTACCGAGGAGCTGGCACCAGAGCTTCGCGACAAAGATTTAGTATACTCAAGCCCAATTGTTGGTTTACGTCAGCATTTTGGATTGGATATTTGTCTTCGCCCATGTAAAACATACGAAGGAAATCCTCTGAATTTTATTCGCAGAGGTCCAAATGATACTATCCAGGAACCAAAAGTAGATGTGGCCATTTTCCGTCAAAATACCGAAGGCCTTTATGGTGGTGTGGAATGGAGTAATCCTCCAAAACAGGTGCACGATGCATTGATGTCACATCCTAAGTTTGTAAAGAATTTTGGAAAAGTTCCAAAAGAAGAAATTTCAGTTTCTACGCGTATCTTTACTAAAAAAGCTACCGAACGCATTTTACGTGCAGCTTTTGATTATGCAAAAGAGTATGGATATAAATCAGTGACTGTTTGTGAAAAACCAAACGTAATTCGCGAAACATCTGGAATGATGTACAAAATGGCTCAGGAAATCCAAAAGAAAGATTTTCCCAATATTGAGCTTTGGAATACAAACATCGATGCACAAATGATGTGGTTAACTAAAAATCCTGAAAACTACGGTGTAATTGTAGCAGGTAACATGTTTGGCGATATTGTTTCTGATGGTTTTGCCGGATTAATTGGTGGTTTAGGCTTCGCTTGTTCAGCACAGATAAATCCTGATTCTGGCATAGCTGTATTTGAGCCTACTCACGGTAGTGCCCCTAAATATGCCGATTACGAAGTTTCAATTACAAACCCAATTGCAATGATGGAATCGGCTTGTATGATGCTCGACTTCATTAAAGAAGACGATATTGCCAAACGCATTCGAAAAGCTATTGCCGATGTAATTGCAGAAGGTAAAGTTCAGACTTACGACATGAAAAAAATGACAGGAAAACCAGATGTTGTGAAAAACGGCGCTGCTTCAACAACTGAAATGGCGGATGCTGTTATTGCAAAGTTGAAATAATTAGAAATTACATAGTAAAAATGGCTGTTTCTTTAGGAGACAGCCATTTTTAATTTACTGGTATTTGATTCTTATTTCTCCTTAATTTTTACCTCCATCCAGTTTTCCAGTACACTATAAATACTATCTTTAAAATGTTCGGGATAATTTTTGATGCGGGTACTATGATTTTTGCCGGGATTAAATAACCGAACAGCATTTGTCTCCTCTCCGGGGGCGGCTGCCGTTGCCGACCATGCATCCTGACCGCCGTATAGATAAAGCATAAAGTTACCCCGCTCCTTCACCCATTTATCGACATACACCATGGTGCCGGGATTAAATTCAACATTTCCATACCCTTCGGGCAATGTCCACTCAAACCCGACCATTCCTGTAAAATCGGTTAATCCTTTAAACTCATCGGCATTGTAGCCATACATTCCTATTTCTGTTAGCCCCTGAAAAAAGAATGGCCTGTGAGGCTGGGTTGATCCTTCTTCAAAAAATGTAAATCCTGTATAGGTGTCCCAATAGTTAAAAATATCTTCGTCGGAAGCATCCAACGGCGGAATAGTTTCACAATCTGCATGTACCCATTGCCACAAGGCAAAACTAAACTCAAACACCGACAAATCGTAGGCCTTATCAATGCCCATTTTAAATTTCCATTCATTTTTAGCAGCCAACTTCTCTAACATAGGTAACAAATGTTCTTTGCGTTTCAATAACTCCTCCTGAAAATCATGAATTTTACTTCTGCAACCTTCTGTACCAACCGTATCGAGAAACAGTTGTACCCGCTCGTCTGTTGCAGAATAGTTGACAGGAGCAACGTAAGGAACCGACACATCCACATCAGTGGGGTACAAACTGCGGTGAAAAATAGTAGTTTGCCCTCCTTTACTAATTCCTGTGGTGAGCCACTTTTCACTGTAAAACTTTTTAAATGCCTGAATAATACGGTGCTGATCGGCAGCAGCATTACGCACCGTTAGGCTGCTCCATGGAATACTATCTGTCGGGCGCGAACCATCGAAAAACCGATGTTCAATTGTTAATTGGTTTGCCGATAAAAGTTGTGTAATTTCATTGGCGCTCATGCTCCACAAAGCGTACCCCTCCAACTCCACAACCATGGGGCGATCGAACCCTTTGTGCGAATAAATAACCCGTTGGGAAAATGTTCCTTTTTCAGGATGCGCGTGATCAATAGGCTGTCGGAACCAAAATTCGTACGATTCTTCAAAAAAATCATCGGCATGCACCACCCGAAAGCTATCAATTGCAGTAATATTGGAAACAATTTCTTGCGGGGTAACGCTTTGCTGTGCGGCCAACGGCGCGTACAAAAAGCAAAGTAAAAGGATTATAAAAGTTGTTTTAATCATAATAAGCCATTTTAACATTTGGAAAACAAATTTATAATTATTTTTCGAAACAACGGACTATACGATACTTTCCCCACCAACAAATGCACCTTTTTTTGATAATCGTATCAAGTTACCGACATTACAACTTCTAAAATCTGCTCCATATCTAAAATAGTTCGTAAAAAAATGTAATTTCGCTAAAAAACCACAAAACACGATGGATACAAAGAACGATATCAAAAATAAAATAGCCACACTGCGCGAAGAACTGCATAGGCATAATTACCTTTACTACGTAAAAAACGCAACTGACATTTCAGACTATGCGTTCGATACCCAATTAAAAGAACTTGAAGCCCTCGAAAAAGAGCACCCGGAGTTTGCCGATAGCAACAGCCCTACACAACGGGTAGGCGACGATCGCGATCAGCGTTTTGAGCAAGTGGCTCATCAGTACCCAATGCTTTCGTTGGCAAACACTTACAACGATCAAGAGTTGCGCGATTTCGATACCCGCATTCGCAAAACAATTGGAAATGATTTTACCTATGTGTGCGAACTTAAATTCGATGGAATTTCCATCAGTTTACGATACCAAAACGGTGCGCTTACAAAAGCGGTAACCCGTGGCGATGGTGCAAGTGGCGATGATGTTACGGCCAATGTAAAAACCATCAGGAGTATTCCTTTGCAACTGCCACCGGGCGACTACCCCGAATTTTTCGAAATACGAGGAGAAATTTATTTACCCAAAGATCGGTTTTTAAAAATGAATGAAGAGCGCGAGCAGCAAGGCGATAAGCCATTTGCCAATCCGCGCAATGCCGCAGCCGGTTCATTAAAACTTATCAACTCATCGGCTGCAGCCAAACGGCCACTCGACTGTTACTTGTACTACCTTATGGCCGACCAGCTGCCGGCTTCATCGCACTACGACAATATGCAAAAAGCATTGCAATGGGGATTTCGTGTACCCGACACTATGAAACGAGCTGATAACATAGACCAAGCACTCCAATACATTGCTCACTGGGAAGAAAACAGGCACGACCTCCCCTATGAAATTGATGGAATTGTGATTAAAGTAGACGGACTTACGCATCAACAACAGTTAGGATTTACGGCAAAATCGCCACGCTGGGCTATTTCATACAAATACAAGGCTGAGCAAGCGGTTACAAAACTCAAATCCATCGATTTCCAGGTAGGGCGAACCGGCGTGGTAACACCCGTGGCAAATTTGGAACCGGTACAGCTGGCCGGCACAACGGTTAAACGAGCCTCGTTACATAACCAAGACATTATTAAAAGTCTCGATTTACACTATAGCGACATGGTTTATGTTGAGAAGGGCGGAGAAATTATTCCAAAAATAACCGGTGCCGATACCGAACAACGCACCCCCGAAGCCAAACCAGTAACATTTATAACGCACTGCCCGGAATGCAATACGAAATTGGAGCGTAAAGAAGGACTTGCAGCACATATTTGCCCCAACGAAAACCACTGTCCACCCCAACAAAAAGGAAAGTTTGTGCACTTTATCAGCCGAAAGGCACTGAATATTGAGTGGCTCGGCGAAGAAACTATCCAGTTGTTTTTATCGCAAAATCTCATCGAAACACTACCCGATTTATACGAACTAAAGACAACAGATTTAGTGAAATTAGAACGCTTAGGCGAAAAATCGGCTCAAAACATCATTGAGAGCATCGAAAAATCGAAGTCGGTGCCCATGCAACGGGTATTATATGGCCTTGGAATCAGATTTGTAGGAGAAACAGTCGCAAAAACACTGGCCAAAGAAATTCAATCTATCGAAGAACTGGCACAAACCAGTGTGGAGGAATTAATTGAAATAAATGATATTGGAACACGCATAGCCGAAAGTTTATACTCATGGTTTCGCACACCGGAAAACCAAAAACTGGTGGAGCGCCTCAAACACC
The DNA here is from genome assembly GCA_027858775.1 of Salinivirgaceae bacterium. Classification (GTDB taxonomy): domain Bacteria; phylum Bacteroidota; class Bacteroidia; order Bacteroidales; family Salinivirgaceae; genus Salinivirga. The sequence continues at coordinate 11,757 of JAQICA010000061.1, forward strand.
ATGGACTGCAAATGGAGGCAGATAAACCGACAAACTCCAGCAATGAGCTGGATGGATTAAAGATTGTTGCAACCGGTAAACTTACCAATTTTAGCCGTAGCGAAATTAAAGAAACCATTGAAAAACATGGAGGAAAGGCCGTGTCGGCCATTTCGGCGCAAACCGATTTTTTATTGGCCGGAGAAAATGCAGGCGATTCAAAATTAAACAAAGCCAACAAGCTAGGTGTTCGGATAATTAGTGAAGAAGAATTTTTAGAAATGATAAATTAATCCTGACAAATGAAAGTTATACCATTACTACTTCTATTTACAGCACTTTTAGGGCACGCCCAACCAGAAGCGTACCGCATTTACACTGCCGAGGGGAAAACTGCAAAGTGGAATAAAATGATTAACGATCTATCGGAACAGCAGTTAGTATTTTTTGGCGAATTGCACAATAGTGCGATTGCACATTGGCTGCAACTGGAAATAACAAAAGTGGCTTACGCTAAAGAACCTTATATAACGCTGGGAGCCGAAATGTTTGAAACAGACAATCAGTTTTATCGATGAAAATTTCGCAGATCTCATTTCGCAAAAAAGCTTTGAAAAGGAAGCCCGCCTTTGGGATAATTATGAAACAGATTATAAACCACTTGTGGAATTTGCAAAAGCAAACAAAATTAAATTTACTGCTACTAATATTCCGCGAAGGTATGCTTCAATGGTAAACGAAAAAGGGCTTAAACTCTTAGACTCCCTTTCTGACAAAGCAAAAAAATATCTCCCGACTCTCCCAATACCATTTGATATAGAACAACCCGGCTATGCCAATATGCTACAAATGGCACAGCACATGCCCGGGAAAAAGTCGAATGGAGAAAATCTGGCAAAGGCACAAGCCATAAAAGATGCTACAATGGCTCACTTTATAGTACAACATTTAGAAGAAACCGGACTGTTCATTCATTTCAACGGCCGCTACCATTCCGATAACCACGACGGCCTGGTATGGTACATAAACCAATATGCCCCACAAACAAAAGTAAAAACCATTACAACTGTGTTGCAAAACGATGTGTCGGAAATGGATGAAGAACATAAAAACAAGGCCGATTATATAATTGTTGTAAATGAAAAGGTTACCAACACATATTAAGCCTGAAAAACAGAGAACCACATTCTTTTATGCCCTTCCCCTTTTTTAATTGATAATCAGTACTTTTCCAATAGATTGGAGTAAAGCTGCATGAATTTGATGGTGCAAAATACCCTAAAAACAGTATATTTGTGCATAGTTTGCGTTGCCTAAAGCCACAAGACAAACAATTTGATTTTTTTTAGCGATATTATCAAAAGTTTAGAAATATAACATGAATAGACAAATAATAGTAATAACCGGCGCATCGAGCGGAATTGGAAAAGCACTGGCGCTAACCTATGCCGGGAAAAACACAGAACTAATCCTGGGCGCACTCAACAAAGACGAACTGAACAACACTGCCCGCGAATGCGAACAAAAAGGAAGTACAACACGCACCATAGAATTCGACTTGTGTGATGCCGATTCAACCCAGGCATTTACCGATACCATTATGAACAACTATACCACAGTGGATAGACTGGTTCACGTTAGCGGCATCAGCCAACGTGCACTGGCAGAAGACACTTCGCTGGAGGTAGACAGGCGCATTATGGAAATAAATTATTTTGGTGCCATAACTTTAACCAAAGCGCTTTTACCTTTGCTTAAAGTCGGAAATGGAGGCAAAATTGGTGTGACATCAAGCATTAGCGGAAAATTTGGATTCCCATTACGTTCGGCATACGCTGCATCGAAATTTGCACTGGTCGGATTTTTTGAATCATTACGCTTAGAACATTTTCGTGACAATATTACAGTAACACTCCTCTTCCCGGGGCGCATCAACACGCCAATTTCGTTAAGTGCACTTAACGGACAAGGAAAATCCCAAGGCCTTATGGATCCGGGGCAAGCAACCGGAATGCCAGTAAAGACATGCGCTGCAAAAATGAAAAAAGCCATAGAGAAAAATAAAAAAGATGCCTACATTGGCGGAAAAGAGATATTAATGGTCTATTTTAAAAAATATTTGCCGGCACTCTTTTACAGAATTGCAAAAAAAACCAACCCAAGATAGTGTGCGTAAGAAAACCCCAACATTTTTTTTACAGCAACATGAATTAAGAAAAATTAGTTTTGTGAAATATAATAAATAAGAGCGATGAAGAAGATAATATCAGGAATTCAACAATTAGGCGTAGGCGTACCCAATTTTAAAGAAGCATGGAATTGGTACATCGACAACCTGAATATGAACATAAAAGTATTTGAAGAAGAAGCTATAGCAGAACTAATGCTTCCGCATACAGACGGAGAAACCCGTAAGCGCATCGCCGCCTTGGCCTTAAACATGAACGGTGGCGGCGGTTTCGAAATTTGGCAACACACCGGCAAAACGCCCGTAATGAAAGAAGTTCTTCTGCGCACTGGCGATTTGGGTATTAATTATGGAAAAATTAAAACCCACCGCATCCAGCGCACTTTCGACAAAATGAGAAAAAACGGTATTGAACTGTTAGGAAAAATCACAACCAATCCGGCAGATGAACGTCATTTTTATATGAAAGACCCCTATGAAAATATATTCGAGATTGTGGAAAGCAAAAATGTTTTTCAAAATAATAACCGCAATGGCGGTATTTTTGGAGCCACTATTGGGGTGAAAAACATGGATGAGTCGCTTAAAGTTTATAAAGAAATTCTGGAGTACGACGAAGTTGTATTTGATGTAACTGGAAGTTTCAACGATTTAAAAACCCTTCCCGGCGGACACGAAGAATTGAGACGAGTGCTACTAAGGCACAGCGCTCCACGCAAAGGGCCATTTAGCCCGTTGCTCGGCCCCTCAGAAATTGAACTTATTGAGGTTAAAACACGTACGCCCGAAGATATTTTCAAAGGTCGAATTTGGGGCGATCCCGGTTTTATTCACTTGTGTTTTGATATACAGCGAATGGATGTGTTACGTAAAGAATGCGAAGCTGCAGGGTTTCCGTTTACTGTAGACAGCCAGCGCGACAATCCGAGTTTTGATATGGGCGAAGCAGCCGGAAGCTTTGCGTACATTCAGGCGCCCGAGGGCACACTGATAGAATTTGTTGAAACACACAAGATTCCCGTCATAAAGAAATTGGGTTGGTACCTAAAACTGACAAAACGCAATCCCGAAAAACCATTGCCACAATTTATACTCAAGGCGCTGGGATTAAATAAAATACACGAAGCATAAACAAAATAACCATAAAAAAAAGAGGCTGTCGATTTGGGCAGCCTCTTTTTTTATGGAAATATTTTAATTACTCAACAACAAACTGACGAGTTTGTATACCTGAGCCATTGGTAATACGCAATAAATAAGTACCAGAGTTTAAATCGTCCACGGTAATGGCATCGCCACTGCGAACATTTTCTACTCGTTTAACCAGCGAACCAATAATTGAATACACTTCGATAGAAGCCTCTGAGTTTCCGCTATAGTTTACACGGATGTGGTTTTGTGCAGGATTTGGGTAAAGGGTAAGCTTTTCTTTTGCCTGATCATTAATACCAACACCAAAACCTGTAACAGTAATGCTATCGAGCATTATTTTATACATATCTGTACAATCGTAGTGCACCCATCCCAAGTAAACTGTTTCTCCAATAAATTGAGACATGCTCATTTCGCGCTTTTGCCATGCTGCACCGCTTTCGGCTTCGGTAAGTGTTTCTTCGAGCAAAACATCAGCCGTTTCAACAGCTGCTGCATCGTTATTATCGGCAACAATAAACTTGTAGTGCTCTTCGTAGTAAGTTCCGCTTGCTGCTGCTACAAAGTATTCTACTGCCACTGAGTCGTACCCCGATAAATCTACTGCAGAAGAAAACAATGCGTTATTAGGTGTTAATGCAGCATCGTCATACGAATTTGAAACCATGTAAATTTCATTTTCATACACATCAATAGCCCATGTATTTCCATCTTCATCAATATCGAGTTCTACAAAGCCATAATCGGCAACACCGGCCGAATCGGCAAAATACTCTTGAAAAACCTGAGTTTGAGCAAAAGTTGCTCCTGCAAAAAATACTGCAACAAAAAGTGTAAAAAGTTTTTTCATAATAATAACATTTTAATAATTAATAATTTAGAAAGGTACTTGCCATTTTTAACTCTCTTGAATAAACAAATATATGAATTTTCCCGAAACATCAATACATTAACAGTTATAACGTTTTGTGTATAAAGTATACTTTTTTATGTGTATTATAAAATGATATTTCTATATTTGATAACCCTTATTGTGAATAATCACCACCTAAATGGTTAACTATAAGCAATATAATTAATCAAAAGATAAAAATAACCAAATGAAAACATTACCATTATTACTGGCAATGGTCGTACTTATTTCGTGCAGTAACCAGCCAGAGGCACAGCAAACCGTTGAAACATCGCCGAAAGGCAGCCTTTTTATTATTGGAGGAGGAAAACGCCCTGTTTCATTGGTTCAAAACATGATTAAGCTCAGCGGAGTAGATAAACAGGGTTATATTGTGATACTACCCATGTCGAGTTCGGAACCCGATACCAGCGCATGGTATGCCAAACGGCAGTTTACACAGCAAGAAATACACAATGTAACGGCATTTAATTTCGAAAAAGGAAAAACGCCAAAGCAAGTGTGGCTAGACTCATTGCGCAATGCCACAATGATATACATTTCGGGCGGCGACCAGAATAAATTTATGGATGTGGTTTTAAACTCGCCAATATATGAAGCCATGCACACAGCTTACTCTAATGGTGCAATGATTGCTGGAACAAGTGCCGGAGCCGCAGTAATGAGCAAAAAAATGATTACGGGTAACGAACACAAACACCCCGAATATACGGGAGATTTCCGAACCATAGAAGCCGAAAACATTGAAATAGCCGAGGGTATGGGTTTTACGGATAAAATAATTGTCGATCAACACTTTATATGGCGAATGCGCATGAACCGGCTCATTAGCGTAGCCATTGAACACCCGGAGGCGTTAGCCATTGGAATTGACGAATCGACGGCAATTTATGTAAAAAACGAAAAATTTAAGATCTACGGAAAGAGCCAGGTTATTGTAATCGATAACCAATCAAAAAGTCAACAAGCAAATAATGGTTTACTGGGTGCACAAAACATGAAACTTCATGTATTGCTCCCGGGAGAAGAATTGAAACTTAAATAGTGCGTTTAAGAAAGCTCCAATAGCTATGGGATACTCACTTTGAAAAAAAACAATTCCGGGAATACGAACATTCTGGTTTACAAAATATCCAAGCTTTGCTCTTGAAGTTTTATTACTACGCACACCAAAAAGAGACACGTTTCCTTAGTTACACTAATTAATCCTTATCAATACAAAAAAAACACTCATATGGGAAAGAAAATTATTATGCTAATCTTACTTTTGGGCACACTGACACTTGCTCATGGTCAGAAAAGGAAGATAACAGGAACAGTGACAGACAAAATTACGAATGAAACCCTACCGGGTGTGTCTGTTATTGTAAAAGCAGATCCTTCTAAAGGGACAGTTACAAATATTGACGGAGCCTACACAATAGAGGTAGACGAAAATGCCAGTTTTTTGGTTTTCAGCTTTATTGGCATGAATAAAGTTGAGCGGGCCATTGGCGAAAGCAATACGATAGATGTGGAGCTGGAGCCAACTACAAGCCAATTAGATGAAGTTGTTGTGGTTGGATATGGAACAGAAAGTAAAAAATTACTTACGAGTTCGATTTCCGATGTATCGTTAAAGGACATTGAAAAAACCCCAACGTCCAATGTAGACGAGGCTCTGCAAGGAAAAACAGCAGGAGTAAACATCAGCAGCAATTCGGGTACGCCAGGAGGCGGTATTTCGGTACGCATCAGAGGAATGAGCTCCATTAGTGGCGGAAGCACCCCGCTTTATGTGGTAGATGGGATTCCGATTATTACGGGCGATCTCGGACAGGTAAGTTATAGTGGACAAAACATTGATGCTATTTCGAACCTGAATCCCAACGATATTGAATCTATCTCCATATTGAAGGATGCATCATCAGCAGCAATTTATGGAGCGCGAGGCACAAATGGTGTAGTTCTAATTACAACTAAAAAAGGGAAATCAGGAAAAACAATCATTAATGCAAGTGTATCGATGGGTGTGGAGCAAATGTGGAACAAACCCGATTTGATTAACAGTGAAGAGTGGCTAGCCTATCAAAACGACCTAAATGGCACCGACATTAATCCGGCAATGGATACCGTTAATACAGATTGGATTGATGAAGTTACCCAACTGGCACCGGTAGCCAATTACGAAATTTCAGCAGCCGGCGGAGACTCAAAAACAAAATATTACATGTCGGGAAGCTATTTTACCCAGGAGGGAATATTGAAATCAACTTCTTTCGACCGATTGAGCGGAAGATTGAATTTAGACCACCGTCCCAACAGAAAAGTACACTTTGGTGCTAAACTGTCCATTAGCGGATCGGAAAACAACCGTGTAGAAGGCGACCAGAGTTTGCATGCACCGCTGGCCGTAGCAATGTCGTTACCCTCCACCTACCCGGTATATAACAGCACGGGTGCTTACGATCAGAGTGGCCCGTACGCGAATCCGATGGCAATTATTAATGAGGCCACAAACACAGCAAACGCATTTAGCAATATCAATAACGCATTTTTCAATTACGAAATTCTCAATGGGCTAACATTCGATACCCGCTGGGGGCTCGATTACTACATGTTAAACGAGCATAGTTTTGACCCTCCGACCACCAGACAAGGAGCACAAACCAATGGCATGGGTTTCGAGACATTTAACCGATCGACAAATTTTACATCGAACAACACCTTTAACTACATTCAATCGGTGGGCGAAAACGCTGCCACAGGAAAATCGGACTTGCACAACTTCAATTTGCTGGCAGGTTACAGCTTTGAAAAGTACAAACGGAGTTCTTCATTTATTCAGGGAGTTGAATTCCCACACGAAGATTTACAATACGTAGGAAGTGCAGCCACCATACAAGATGCCTCGGCCAGTTCTGTGGAAACAGGGACAAACTCATTTTTTTACCGTGGAAAGTATAATTACAAATACAAATACCTTGTAAACTTTACCGGGCGCTACGACGGCTCCAGCCGATTTGGGGCAAATAACCAATATGGATTTTTCCCGGGAGCATCGGCCGCCTGGAGAATTTCGGAAGAGGCTTTCATGAAAAGCATCGACCTTATCAGCGACCTGAAACTCAAAGGAGGGTTTGGAGTTACCGGAAACGACAACATTGGGAATTTCCGGGCTATTGCACTTTACACTTCTTCGAACTATGCCGGTGCGGCTGGAATAATCCCCTTACAAATCCCCAATGAGGATTTAAAGTGGGAAACAACTTACCAAAGCGACATAGGACTAACTGCTGGAATATTAAAGGATCGCATAACGGTAAATATGTCGTACTATTATAAAAGAACAACAGACCTTTTACTGGACAGACCTATTCCAGGCTCTTCCGGTTTTACTATTTACGCAGACAATATTGGCGAGATGCTTAACAAAGGAGTAGAGCTCACCCTTAACGCATCGGTTATTCCAAATGTGTGGACGCTAAATTTCAATATTGCACACAATAAAAATAAGGTAACAAAATTATATAATGGAATTCCAATTGAAAACATTGGTCGTGGTAACCAACGAATAGCCGAAGGAGAACCTATTTCGCATTTCTATGGATATAATGCACTTGGTGTGGATCCATCAACCGGGTACATGGTTTTTGAAGACATTAACAACGACGGCAGCATTACAGAAGCAGACAGAACCATTATAGGTGATCCTCACCCCGACTTTGCCGGAGGTTTAACCAATACATTCAGCTACAAAAATTTTGAACTCAACATTTTATTTCAATATTCTTACGGTAACGATATATTTAACGCTACACGCATCTATACGGAATCGTTGGGTATAACGGGCGACAACCAGAGTACAAATATTCTCGATCGCTGGCAAACCCCTGGCGATATAACAGATGTGCCACTTGCTACATCAACACCAAACCCGGTAACAAAACTTTACAACAATGTAGGTTCGTCGCGTTTTATCGAAGATGGTTCATACATAAGGCTTAAAAATCTATCGTTAGCTTACAATGTAGATCAAAAAGTGCTTGACAAGCTCAAGTTAAACAGCCTGAAAGTTTATTTTTCGGCAAAGAACCTTTTTACATTTACAAATTATAGTGGTTTAGATCCTGAAGTAAATTATGCCGGAAACGATAATGTGGTAATGGGTGTAGAGTTTTTCACCTATCCATCTGTAAGGACATTTACATTCGGAATTAACATTGGTATTTAATGAGTAACCTTGGTTAAAGAAACCAAATAGAAAACCACAAAAAATAATAAACACATGAAAAGAATAACCTTTTTTATACTAGCAATAATTGGTTTTACGTCGTGCGATATACTTGATGTAGAACCCACGAGCGATATTCCGCAAGATGCGGCTTTTGCCAATGAAGATGCAATTAGAAGCACAGTAGCCGGATGCTACGATGCGCTCCAATCTGGCAATTATTACGGCCGCAACTTTGTTGTTCTTCCCGATTTATTGTCGAATAACCTTACAGTTACCGGAACAACACAAGAGTATGCCGAATTTACAAACAATGCTGTTCAGTCAGATAATTTTATTACCGAAGGACTTTGGAATACTATTTACGATGGTATAAATCGAACCAATATGCTTTTCGCAAACATTGGCCAAGCTGGATTAAGTAGCGAAAAAGAAAAAAGCTATTTGGCTCATTGTCACTTTTTACGAGGATTGCATTACTTTAACCTTGTACGCACCTTCGGTGGAGTACCCATTAAAACCACACCAACGGTAGGAGTTAACGAAAGCCTTAATGTGGCACGCTCAAGTGTCGATGATGTGTACAAACAAATAAACGACGATCTTGATTTAGCACTTGAATATTTTGGTTATGGCGGAGGTTCAATTTTTGAAGGCGCTGCCAATTCAGATGTGGTGCGAGCGCTACTTGCCAAAGTAAAGCTATACGAAAAAGACTATGTGGCTGCAAAAAGTTATGCAACAGAAGTTATTGAAAATCCGATATACGATTTGCTTCCCAATTTCCAGGATCTTTACCCGGCAAGTACAAACAAAGAGGCCGTTTTCCAGGTAATTTTTAACGAGCAAGACAATAACTTACTGGCACAATATTTTCAACCGGTTTCATTTGGTGGGAGACAAGAATTTACACCCTCGGATAGTTTACTTAACTTCTTCGTAGAAGCCGATTCTATACGCTATCGGGTTTCAATAAACGATAACTCCGACGGTATTTTTGTGAAAAAATACTCAGAATTAGCAACACGTTCAGACAATGTGTATGTTATACGACTACCGGAACTTTACTTAATTAGAGCTGAAGCTGATGCAGAATTAAACGGACTGGTAACAGATATTCGTGACGATATTAATGCTGTAAGAACACGCACCGGGCTTGATCCGACACAAGTAGAAACAATTGATGAACTGATGGTAGTGCTGGAGGCAGAACGAAGAAAAGAATTCGCTTTTGAAGGTAACTATTGGTTCGAACTGGTGCGCACGGGTAAAGCAATAGAGGAGCTTACAAACGTAACGAGCACAGACCAATACTTAATGCCTATACCGCTTAGCGAGATGCAAACCAACAGTGCAATGACTCAAAATTCAGGTTATTAAAATATTAGAATTTCATCAATAATGGTTGTATAAAATCATAATAACGATACCATTAGAAACGGAAATATTAAGTAAAAGACATTATAATTCAATAATTTAAACCGATTATTATGAAAATAAAACACATATTCCTCATTGTATTAACTTTAGTCGCCTTCGTTCTCAGCAGCTGTAAAGAGGATGAAATAGACGCCCCTCTCCCAAGTTCACAAGCCGATTTTTCTTATACGGTAAGCAATAATGCCATTGCGCCGGCAAAGGTTACCATTGCCAATAAATCGATAAATACGAACTACTTCAGTTGGGATTTTGGAAACGACCAAACATCGGAAGCTGAAAACCCGACCATAACTTATGAAGAGCCTGGTATCTATGATATTACCCTTACGATTGAACCCCAACACAATCTTTATTACAATCGTACGACCAAAACAGCCCAAATAAAAATTAAAGGAGAGCCGTTAAAATCGTTGTATTTCACTAGCAAATACGACAACAAAACGTACTATTCGGTTATTGACACAACTGAGGCCATTATTTCGGAATTGGGCGACTTTACGACAACTGACGGGCGTTTTCTGGTCATCGATACTACCAATGCATTTGCATACATTAGCGATAAAGGTGGACAGCAAATCATAAAAGCGGCGCTCGACGGCTCATCGGTAGAGTCAATACTAACCTTGGCTGAAACAAGCGAAGGCGGCTCGCCGTGGGGAATAACAATTGCAAATAACCAGCTTTACTTTGCCATTGAAAACACCGATGGATTTGGGAAAATAATGCGTTGCAACCTTGATGGTTCAAATGCTGAAGTAGCTGTTGATATTAGCGACTTTCTGCCACTGGGATTAACGTACAATCCAGATGACGAAATGCTCTATTTTGCGAACGACGGATACTACGACGATGGTGGCATATGGCGGGTAAACACAGATGGTACAGGCCTTGAAGTAGTAGTACAAAACCACAATGGTTCGCCCGTAGATGGTGCTGGTTTAGCTATTGATCATAAAAACGAATACATTTTTTACACACATTTTGCTGATCAATCAATAATTTTAAATAACTTTAACGGTGATAATCCTATAACGATTGGAAGTTACACAAACGCAAAACTTTGTTACGGGGTTACAGTCGATATCGACGCTGGTTATGTTTACTGGTCTGACCGCCCGGAAGATGATGCGAACGGAAACGGAAACATATTCAGAGTTCGATATTTAGATGAAAGTGGAGCTCTATCTATTGGCATACAGGAAAAATGGATAGACGGCAATGCAGACAATGTTGATATTGCTCCCTACGGAATTGGCTTAGATACTTACAGATAAGCACTTTCTAATCTATTACACAATCACACAATCGAGAAAGCCCGGTATACAGAACCGGGCTTTTTTTTCAATCTATATAGTACCAGCACGAAAACTACCAGCTTTTCTGAGTGCTTGATTTTAATGGTCATATGGAGCTCGCCATGATAAGTGCAATAAGTAACATGCTCTTTTATAATTGTCTTATAATAAATATCGTTCGAGACTAAATTTTAGTCATGACTCGGTTCGAAAAGTTCAAGTTCAAGGCTTGGCCTTTCTGAAAATCAAGGCGTCCGCCAGCTGGAGGATACCTGTTTTCAGAAAGGGCGTAACGCAGAAAATGGACTTTTCGGGCAAGCACTAAGTAACACCAACTCCAATTTGCATGGCAATTACCGGATCTGTTATATTATTGAATGCAAAATGCACCGGTTTTAATGTGAAAAATGCAGCCCGAATATTTCTGAAACGCTGTCTGACCCTTACCTTTCGTTAGTGCGTGTCATTATTTTTCAATTATCAATAAAAATCTATATCAACTTCAATAATCTCTGATTGACTTGCAGTTTTGACTTGCGGCCCCCAACCTTGCGCTCCGCAAGTGACAAAAAAATGTGTGTTTTGGATTTTGCGATACCCCCAACTTAATTCGTATATTTTTTCAGTAATGAAATTCAGTGGAAATAACTGTCCGTGATGGGTATGTCCTGAAAACTGAATGTTAATATCATTATTATAGGTATTTTCCAAATTATAAGGCTGGTGATCTAATAAGAAAACTGGTAAACTGTCGCATGTATTTTTTAATAAATTCGGAATCGATTGCCTTTTTCTGTTATGCCTATCCTTTCTTCCAATTAAATAAAACGATTTTTCTATTTTTATTACCGTATCTCTCAAAATTTTAACATTAGCATTTTCTAAAAAGTTATAACTGTTTTTTCTGCTATATATATCGTGATTTCCTTCAATTGCATAAACACCATATTTGGTTTTTATTTCCCTTAATTGCGCTTCGAAAAACTCCATTTTGGAACTTGACTGCTCTGCTTCAACTATATCACCTGCCAGTAAGACGATATCGGGGTTAATGGCATTTATTTTATCAATAAATTGAGTAATAAAATATTTATTTGTCAATTCGCCAAAATGAAA
>JAQICA010000063.1 GCA_027858775.1 Salinivirgaceae bacterium
TTACAGGCTCTACTTAATTAAAATGCATTGACACCAGGTTATTTACTGCAATTATGCCGAAATTATTGCAGCAAAATCATCAGCTTTAAGCGATGCACCACCAATAAGTCCTCCGTCTACATCGGGCTGACTGAAAAGTTCGGCAGCATTGGATGGTTTGCAACTTCCACCATATAGAATGCGTGTACTGTTTGCCAATTTTTCGTCGAAATTTTCACCTGTAATCTCACGGATAAATGCGTGCATATCTTGTGCTTGTTGCGGAGAGGCCACTTTTCCCGTTCCAATTGCCCAAACAGTTTCGTAAGCCAATATAATTTTTCCGAATTTTTCAGCATCAAGTTGAAAAACCGTATTTTTTAATTGCGCCTTAACGGTTTCGTTAAACGTACCGTTTTCCCGCTCGGCAAGCTGTTCGCCAACGCAAAAAATGGGAGTAAGGCCTGCTTCGATGGTCAGTTGCACTTTTTTTTGTAATACTTCGTCTGATTCTTTAAAGTACTCTCTGCGCTCCGAATGACCAATAATTACGTGTGTTCCTCCAACCGCTTGAATCATTCCTACGGCTATTTCACCTGTGTAGGCTCCAGATAATTCTGAAGCGCAGTTTTGTGCGCACACTTGAATTGGTGTACCGGCAGCTAATTTTTGTACATGATGAATGTGCGTGTATGGAGGAGCCACAATAACGTCACGTTCTGATTTCGCTAATCGGTTATCTTTTTTTAGTGCTTCGATGAGTTTGGTAGCTTCATCGATTGTAGTATTCATTTTCCAGTTACCTGCAACGATTTGTTTTCTCATAATTATATAATTTTTATTCTACTAAAAATCTACATTTGTTTACTCTGTTTAAAACCTGTAAGTATTTGTATTACCTATTTAGGTTGTTTATTTCAGGCGCAGCTTGCAACGCAATTATTTACCACTTAATGCGAATTTACGTATTTAATTGGTACCGTACACGCGGATCCAACCATTTGTAAATAATGTCGACTACAATGTTAATCATTAAGAACATAAAAGCAATAATTAGTATGCATCCCATGACAATGGGAAAATCGTAATTATTCAGCGCATTAACCAACAATTCGCCAAGACCTTTCCATCCAAAAATATACTCCACAAATACAACACCGGCCAACATTGATGCAAACCATCCAGAAATAGCGGTAATAACCGGGTTTAAAGCATTTTTTAATGTGTGATTCCAAATGGTAGCACGTGTTGTATTTCCTTTTGCCAGCGAGGTTATAAAATATTCCGAACTATTTTCCTGTAAAAGACTATTCCGTGTTAGCTGTACAAAAACACTTAGTGGCCTAATGCTAAGTGTTAATGCCGGTAGTATCAGATTTTTTAAAACCAATTGGGGTTCACCCGTTAGTGGGTTAAGTTCATATAAACTACCGGTTAAATTTAGATGCGTATAGTTGCTCAATACAAAAGCGAAAAGCCAACCAATTAAAATGGCAGCAAAAAAAGATGGAAGACTCATTCCTAATGCTGCCACGGAAACAATACCTTTATCAAATACAGTCCCCTTGTAAATTGCAGCAATTGCTCCAAAAGTAATACCGATAAGAGCTGCCACTAAAATGCTTACCATAGCCAGAATCATGGTATTGGGAAATGCTTTTTTTATACTATCGAAAACCGGTTGTTTCGATTGGTAGGAGTTTCGTAAGTAGGGTGGTTTAACGATAATGTACAACGTGTTACCCAATGGTAATACTTTTACGTGATTAGTGTATCGCTGCTCGTTTGCTCCAAAACCAGTAGATTGTTTGTTTAAAATGGCCACTGGCGATAAATCATTTAAGTAGATCAAGTATTGTTTCCAAACAGGCTGATTAAACCCATATTCGTTTCGTATATTTTGCAGGGTTTGCTCATCGGAACGTTGACCAACCATCATTTGCGCCGGATCGCCCGGTAAAACAATAAACAGGGCAAATACCAGACTAACAACTCCAAATAATACTAAAATTGAGTATCCAATTTGTTGAACCACCGATTTTATCACCTGGTTGTTGATTTTAATCCTACAATTTCCAAAAATGCAATAACCAGCACCCACAGCCCGAGAAACCCCATCGTTAGCATCATTGATTTATCGTTTCGTTTTTGCAACGATGATTGATAAAGGTCGTACTCACTCAGTTGACCTTCTTCGGGAAAATCGTTGTAGTGCCACTTGTTCAATATGGTTCCTTTATTTAAAAGAACCAGTCCGGGTGTACTACGAATAATGGTTTTGAGCGTAACTGGATCGGCATAATAATAGTCGCCTGTTAAGCCGTACTGACGGGAAATAGTTTTCACATCTTCGGGATTGGAGGCGGTTAAAAAGAAGAAATTATGCCCGTTAGCTTCACTGATATCTCGTATTTCCTTAATTGAAGCATAGGTTTTTTTAGGAATTTTCTCCATATCATATGCAACCATCATGAGTGTAAAGCCATCGAAATTGAGTATGTAGTCGGTTACATCCTGTTTATTTTCGTTGGTAATATTAAAGTTTTGTACCGGCGCCTCATATCCTTGATTAATAAGTTTACTTTGGGTTTCGACCCATTTCCATGTGGAATCAGGCAAATTATCTGCTGCAAAGCTTTTTTGTTTTCCATTTTTCTCGTAAACAACCGCAGTTTCAAAAAGGGGTTGGGGGGCTCCAATCCACTCTTCATTCATAGCCAGGTGAATATCAGTGCCGATTTTATACGCTCTATAATCGATGGCCGGCAAGTGCTGATAGGCGTTCTTTGATGAGTATAAGCTAAGCAGTAAACCCACACCGACAATGAAAATTTGTACGGGCTTATTAAAGAGTGGCTGAAATTTATCGCGTTGCCAAAATACAATACTAGCAGGTATCATCAGTATTACATTTTTGTAAAATGCACCCCAATTTGTCAATTTTATAGCATCGCCAAAGCAACCACAGTCCGAAACCGGATTGGCGATGGCCAAATAAAGTGTCAGTACCGTAAAGAAACTCATAAAAATAAACATGATGGTACTGGAAATACGGGTCACGACATTACTTAGCAAGGCAAATCCAATTGCAAATTCAATAGCAGCAAGGGTTATAGCAAAAAATAGTGCCGAAGGTTCCAGCCAATCAATATGAAAGGCCATAAAGTAATCGGCAAACTTGTAAGTAGATCCCAATGGATCGATAGCTTTAACAAAACCACTGAAAATAAACATTAAACCAATAATGTACCTGGAAATATTTCGAACTAATTGCATAGTGATAAGGTTTTAATAAAAAAAAACAAAATAGTTAATTATAATACTTTATGCTCTTTAAGCAGGGAGATAATTTCAGAAAACACAGCATCGGGTGACTTCATTGTATTGTTTTCAATACAATTTACATTCTTGAAGCTTTGGTCTAATTTAATGGCTTCAAGATATTCATTTCTAACACATTGTTGAAAATCAATACTGGCTTCATGAATGTCTTCTTTTCCTTGTAAATAGGCTCTGTCGTCTCCTCCACGGTCGTTTTCAATGTTTTGTTTCACAAACGAAATCGGAACATCAAGGAACATCGATAACCCCGGACGGGGCAACTGATAATACGTGTATTCGAATTTAAAAATCCATTCACGAAGTCGCTTTTTGGCTTCAATATCTTTTAGCTTAGCTGTTTGGAAAGCAATATTAGACATTACATAACGATCCACAAGCACAATAGACCCAATATCGAGCCATTCGCGAATATTGGCGGCACTATCGAATCTGTCTCCGGCATACAACATCGCTACCAGATAAGGGTCTACCTGGTCTATTTTGCCAAATTCGCCGCGCAAAAAACGGGAAATCATTTCGCCGAAATAGGGCGTATGGGTCTGTGGAAAATGCAGGTATTTATATCCGATTCCGTGTTCGTCAAAATAGTTTTTCAACTTAGTAATTTGTGTCGATTTACCTGATCCGTCAAGGCCTTCGAGTACAATAAATTTATTCATTATTTAGTATTTGTCTATTTTGCTATTAAATATATAACGGAAATTTGAAGCAACAAATTTACAATTTGATTTGTTAGCTTTCTATTGTTTTGTGAGCTTTTTAAGCGCAAATAGGTTCACAAGCAAACAATCGGTAAATATAATAAGGAGTTGGTTTTGGAAAAAGCGATTATAGCTTTTTTTTGTTTATGTTTTTTCAGTAGTCAGAACCGGCAGGCTGGTATAATAAGGTAAGAAGAAACTCGTGCAAGGAGTTTTATCCACTTGAAACATATGATAAAATGCTGTGTATCAGAAAATTTTCAGCACCTCATTAGATGCACGAAGCTGTAAATTGTGTGTTTACGAACTATTAGTGGCTTTAAAAGCTAACGTATTCCCATTCTCGGGTCGCCTCTTATTAATCAGCTCAACACTGTTCTGGAGGTTGCGTTAATGTAGTTCTTAGGTTTTAGAAGCATTCTCCTTAATGATTTCCAATAATGTTGTAACTTCGCACCCATTATTATTTGCCGAAATTTAACGTCGAAAAATGAATAATCACTTAACTATCAATATAAAAGGTAAATTACACACATTGAATAAAGCGATGGTAATGGGTATTTTAAATGCAACACCCGATTCGTTTTATGCCGGAAGCCGTGCCACAAATTCCTCAGAAATGGTTTCAATGGTCAATCAAATTATTGCAGAAGGGGCTCAAATTATCGATATCGGCGGATATTCTTCGCGCCCCGGAGCTGAACATATCTCGTCAGAAACCGAGAAAGAGCGGTTGAAGCCCGCCCTGGAATATATGGCTACACACTATCCTGATTTCCCTGTTTCAGTAGATACTTTTCGAGCCGAAGTAGCACATTGGGCATTTGAAAATTATCGCATTGCAATGATTAATGATATTTCTGGAGGTCAATTAGATGCAGAAATTATGAATGTGGCAGCGCAGGCAAATATTCCGTATATTGCCATGCATATGCGTGGAACACCACAAACAATGCAGCAAAATACAGAGTATGATAACCTTATTCGCGAACTGATTATTTTCTTTTCTGCCACAATAGAAAGGGCTTCGCAAGTTGGTATTAACGATATTATTATCGATCCGGGATTTGGTTTTAGTAAAACCCCTGAGCAAAATGATTATTTGCTTCATCATATGGACGAACTGCAAATTTTCGAAAAACCGGTTTTGGCTGGAATTTCCCGAAAGTCGATGATCTATAAACGGCTGGGTATTAAGCCAAAAGATAGTTTGCCCGGCACCATTGCATTACACACCATTGCGCTTTCCAAAGGTGCCAATATTATTCGGGCACACGATGTAAAAGAAGCCGTACAAATGGTTGAAATTGTTTCCAATATTTTAAACTCACAAACACATGATTGAAGGATTTATTTCGTTACGTTTTCTTGATATACTCGATATTCTTTTGGTTGCATTTTTAATGTACCAATTGTTTGTTCTGATTAAAGGTACTGTCGCCATTAATATTTTTGTCGGGCTTTTTTCGGTTTACTTATTTTGGCAATTGGTTAATGCACTTAATATGGACTTGCTCAGTACCATTTTAGGACAGTTTATGGGTGTAGGGGTAATAGCTCTAATTATTGTTTTTCAGCAAGAGCTTCGTCGGTTTTTACTGATGATTGGAACCCGCGATTTTTTTAGTCGAAGTTTTTCTGTCGAACATATTTTTTATAAAAACCGAAAAACGCTCAACGAAAAAGATATCAATGAAATCGTTAAAAGCTGTGTAAACATGTCGGCAACTCGTACCGGAGCATTAATTGTTTTTGCCAGGCATGCAGAGCCTTTACCGGTAATTGAATCGGGCGATATTATTAAAAGCGAACTGTCTGGGAGGCTTATCGAAAGTATTTTCTTTAAGAATGCGCCTTTACACGATGGAGCTATCGTAATTTTTAATCGTCAAATTGTAGCAGCTCGATGTGTGTTGCCACTATCCAAGTCACCAGATTTACCTGCACATATGGGGTTGCGGCACAGAGCAGCCAAAGGAATGGTCGAAAGTTACAATGCACTTGTGGTTACAGTTTCAGAAGAAAATGGTCGGATCTCGTATTTCGAACCGGGTAATCATCAGTATAACATTAACAGCAATGCACTCCGCCAAAAGCTCAACGAATGGTATCTTGTTGGTGCAGAGCAAAATGAGGCACCTATTCAAAAAAACCTTCTTACTTTTTTCCGTAAAGCCTGATTTTACTCTCTGTACCTTTGATTAAGCGCGAAATATTGGTTCTGTGACTATAAAATAGTATAGTGGCAAGCAATAGCGAAAAGATACGTAAATAAACATCATCGGGGTGGAAAACGAAAAACACAAAGATTGGAAAGGAAAGTGCTGCCATCATTGAACCCGCAGATACGTATTGAGTAATTAAAAATGTTACTGCGAAAACAGCCAACGATAATAGTGCTGCCGCTGGATGAATGCCCAAAATAATACCAAGCATAGTAGCCACACCTTTTCCGCCTCTAAATTGAGCAAAGACAGGATAAATATGCCCAATTACAGCCATTAATCCGGCTACAATCGATACCAACGTTGTATATTCAGGCATCGAGGTACTGAGTAAGCCCATGATGTATACAGCAAAAAAACCTTTTATAGTATCGATTATGAAAACAATAACTCCAGGTTTCCAGCCTAATACTCTAAAAGTATTAGTAGCACCAGCATTACCGGAACCATGTTCACGTACATCTTTATTAAAAAACGATTTCCCAATCCAAATAGCACTGGGTATCGATCCCAACAAATATGCAATTACTAATCCAACAACTATTAAAATCATTATTGACGCTCCTTTTCTTCAATTATTGAAATAATGGTTTCTACATCGACACGCTTGGCAATAATGCGCTTTTCGCTGTCGAGTAAATATATGGTAGGCGTACTATATACGTCGTACTTGTTCCTAAAATCCGTAAAATTCTGCGGATCCCATACATTTATCCAATCCGTAAGTCCTTTATCTGTGATAAACTTTTGCCACTCTTTTTGATCCGCCTGTGTGTAAAATGCATAAACCTGGACATTGTACTCATGAAGATCCTGAAATACAGCAGAGTACATTTTGGGAATTTCTTTTTTGCAATGTCCACACGAAGGTTCGTAAAAAGCTACAACAGTATATTTGGCTTCTACCTCGTGCAATGGATAAAAATAGCCCTCTATAGATTGCGCTTTGTCCAATTTAGGAGCTACAGAACCAATAAGATTTGGTTTAAGTTTAATAACGCGTTCGCGTAATTTATCTAAATATTCGTCTGATACCCACGTGGCTCTACCGTTAAGATAATAGTTTTCTGCCAAATGCACGATAATCTGATCAAATCCCATGTATTTCGACTTGGCGTACTTATTAAAAATGAAGGCCAACGTATACTGGAAATAGTCTGTATCGTCAGGAAAAGAATTAAGGAGACGGTCTGATGCAGCAATAACTGAATCGGGGCGGCGGATAACGACTTTATCGAAGTAATGCTTTAATTTCCGATGATAGATGGGTGAGTAAAGCATCTGATTATCAGAAAAATCAACATTATCGAAATAATGTCGGTTATAATAATTGTACTGAAAGGTGCTGTCTGTAATTATTCCATCAGCATCGCGCGGCGGCTCTGGAACTTCAATTTCCTGAAGTGCATCGAACATTTTTTCCAGAAACGAACCTGGATGCTCTGTTTTTATGCTTTTCCACTTTGTTTGTACCGACTCATTCAGCGCTTGCAGTGCTTCTTTATGTTCCTGGTTATTCGGATCGTTTTTTAAAGCCTGACGCAAGTCATTCGACTTCTGGTTCATCTCCATCATAAAATTCTGATAATCAATAAAATCCGCATTTAGAGCTGAACCAGACACTTTCATGTCTTTTACATAGGTTTGTGAGTCTTCAGTTGCAGTTGTTTCAATGTGAAACTCTTGATCATCACCTAAAATAAATTCGAAGTATGTTTTATCGGGAAAAATACATAAATACAACCCCTTTTCGTAGGTGCTATCGGTCACCAAATGTCCTTCTCCAGCAATATTTAACGATACCGTATCGTCTATTAATGTATTTTCGCCATAGTGGTGTGCAATTATGACATCCTTGTTCTCTAATCCCTTTATTTGTAGAGAAATATCGAGTTTTTGACCGATTAACTGTGCTCCGGTCAAAACAAAACTTACAATAATAAGGCTCAACTTTAATTTAAAATGCATATTTTTAGGGTTTAGAATTATCTATTATGACACATTCAGACGACAAAAATAATATTTTTGATGACAATTTCGGTCAAACTCCCTTATCTGATGCCGAATTGTTTGATATGTTGCAGCAAAGTGTGCTCCAACACGAGGTTATCGCAGAAATTGTTCCAATATTAACCAACGACAATGCTATTTCGTCTCAAATAATTGTTTCGTCGTTAAAGAAAATCAATTCTGTTACCCGGGAAAGCATCGGTCTCTACGGAATTAATAAGCAAAAAATGGAGTTTTATTTACGTGGCCAATTTTCTGATCAACCCGAAAAATCTATTTTTCCCGATAATATGCATTATGGAGAAAACCCGGCCATTCTGGCACATATACGTCGTACCAACACTATTCAACTGGGCGATACTTCAAATGAAACGCCTCTACAGCAGTTTTTTCATCAGCATTTCAATAAAAATCAGGATAAGTACTGGGTATTACCCTTACAAATAAAAGAAAAACTGTATGGTTTTTTAATTATTCAAAATCCAAATCAAAATACCATCAATAATTTGTTGTATTCGTTCTACAAAAGTGTTGCTCTGGTTTTTGCTCAGGCTTTTGACCGGGTAGCTGTTATTGCCACAAATACAGATATGCTCCAAAAGGTTAATAATGCCAATCAGTTAAAAACGGCTTTTTTAACCAATATCTCGCATGAAGTGCGAACACCCGTAAATTCAATTGTAGGGTTTAGCGATTTATTGGCCGACCCGGATCTTACGATTGATCAGCGGGAAGAATTCATTACCATGATAACGAAAAGTTCACGTCATTTAGTGAAAATGTTCGACAATATTATTGATGCCAGTAAGTTGCAAAGTCAGCAAATTTCTTTCCGAAAAGAATGGGTCGATATTGGTACTTTGTTTAGTGAAATTGAACACGAGGTTACCGACGATAAAGACGAAACCCAAACCAATGATAAGGTAATTTTCCAGACGTATTTGCCGGGATCCAGCGATCAGTATTTGATATATACCGATAAGTTCCGGTTTATGCAGGTGGTAGGAAAGTTAATCGAAAATGCACAGGAAAATACACCGGAAGGCACCATTTTATTGGCTGCAAAGGAGCAAAACAATAAATTGATCTTTTATGTTGAAGATTCTGGTGTCGGTATTGACCCACAAAAAAATAAAGAAGTTTTTAATCTGTTCGATAAAAGCACACACGCATTTACGTTTGAGAGTGGTGGTACGGGACTTGGATTGAGTATAGCAAAAGAAATGACCACACAATTGGGGGGTAAGATGTATTTCGATTCTGAGACGAGTGTTGGAACCACTTTTTACATGGCTTTCGATCAGGCTAGTTATAAAGTAAATAGAAGCGAAAATAAAAAACCCGATACAAACAGCAACGATTGGTCGTCGCGTACCATTCTTGTGGCCGAAGATGTAGAGTTTAACTTCATATTTCTCAGAGAAATACTTGTTCCTACAGGTGCCAATGTAATTTGGGCTAAAAATGGAGCAGAGGCGTGTGCTGTTATTGATGAAAATACACAAGTAGACTTAATCTTGATGGACTTACAAATGCCGGAAATGAATGGGTACGAAGCTGCCGAATACATTAAAAAAGCGAAGCCAACCATACCCATTATTGCCCAAACTGCCTTTATGATGGCCAATGAGGATGAGAAATGTTTTAAAATCGGGTGCGATGGTTTTCTTTCTAAACCAATCAGACCAAGGCAATTAATTGGCGCAATCAAGAAATTTTTCGTTTAGTAGAATGAAAAGACGACGAAGCGATATAGATATGTATAGAGGCCTGTTATTATGATTTATCTCTAATGCACGGTACACTCAAAACTTAAAGGCAAAGAAAAGTGTCCGAATTGACGTGAGATGTTTTCCGGGCATCAGCGAGCTATTTACAGTACTTTTCCATCGACTTTTCTGCTTCATGACTACCTCTTCGTTTGGCTTTTTTATAATATTTGCACGCATCTTTTAAATTGCCCATGTGGCGCAAAACCTGAGCTTTTATCAAGTAGTGATCTGGATTATCACCACCAGCTTCTATCGATATATCGCTCATAATCAATGCATTTTTGTAATCCTCTTTGAGTAAAAATGCATTTGCAAGCATGTAGTAGCCCTCCACAAAATCAGGGCGCTCATCAATAATTTGTTGGTAGAGCTTAATACTTTCATCTAATTGTTCTGTTTGTGTAAAACAGAAGGCCAATTGTAATCGGATGTTTATTTTTTCCGCATCAAGCGACTTGGCTTTTTCCAAAACAGGAATGGCTTTCTCAAATTGATGTTCACGAATCAATTCCATTCCTACCTTCAACAGAGAGTCACTATTTTGGGCATTAGTCGATAAAAGTAACGAAAGGAGGCAAAACAGGGTTAAATATATTTTCATATTCGGTAATTTTTCGTTTTTTTTGTTCGAAGTTGTTGTAGGAAAGAGGGATTTTTGTAAACAAAATTTACTATTCGTACGTACACCTACCCGATAAATAAATTTAGAATTATCAAATGACTAAATATACATTTTTTGTTTTTATTTCACTACTGTTTCTTTCTTTATTTGGCTACAGCCAGGACGAAATTCTGATCGTATATGGCAAAGTTAAGCTACAGGGAGGATCAGAGGAGAATGTAGTAATTTCGTTGAAGGAAAGCGGCAGGGATATTAAAGAGGTTCGTCCTCCACGCAATGGAAAGTTCGAATTCGACCTTAACTACGATAAAGATTACATCATTACTTTCGCTCGCAAGGGCTATATTTCTAAGAGTGTAGAAATAAATACACATGTGCCAGAAGCTGTAAAAAAAGATGAAATGCTCTTTCCCTTTGCAGCTTATCCGTTTCAGGTAGAATTAAACCCACAAGCCGATAATAAAGTAGTTGTATTTAATCAGCCCGTTGGTATGATTAAATACGACCCTTCCATTAACGATTTTGATTACGACACAGACTACTCAAAGTCGGTACAGGCCAAATTAGATAATAAAAAGAAAAATTCGGCAGAACTTGCTCAGGCCGAGGCAGAAGCCAAACGAAAGGAAGAATTAGAGGCTGAGAAAAAAGCAGCAGTCCAACGCGCCGAGCGCATAGCTAAGGAAAAAGCCCGTACAGAACAGGCAAAAAAAGCAGAGGAAGAACAAAAGCGGCAGCAAGAGAAAGAACGCGCACAAAAAATTGCACGCGAAAAAGCTCGTGCAGATAGCATCAGACAAGTGGAGGAGGAGATGCGCAGGAAAGAAGCAATAGCCAGAGAAAAAGCAGTAGCCGAAGCGTTAGCAAAAAAACAAGCCGAGCAAAAGCGTGTTGAAGATCGTTTGGCCAAAGCAAAGGAATTACAAGCGCAAAAGCAACGCGAAGAAGCTGAACGGAAGCGTCAGGAAGAAGCCAAGCGGCAACGGGAAGAAGCCCTTGCCAAAGCTCAACGGTTGGCTCGTGAAAAAGCACGTACCGACAGCATCAACAGGGTACGCGAGGAACAACACAGACAAGAAGAAATTGCACGTGCTAAAAAAATTGCACGCCAAAAGGCTCGTGCCGATAGCTTACAGCGAGTAGAGTTATCCAAACGTAGGCAAGACTCAATCGAGGATGCACGACGTGCAGCTGAAGCATTAGCCCAAAAACAAGCTGAGCAAAAGCGCATTCAGGACAGTATTTCTGAAGCAAAGGAACTTCAGGCACAGAAACAACGCGAAGAAGCCGAAAAGAAACGTCAGGAAGAAGCAAAACGCCAACGCGAAGAAGCCCTTGCCAAAGCAAAACGGAGAGCGCGTGAGAGGGTTCGTGCCGATAGCTTGCAACAGGTTCAGGCTGAGAAACGCATACAAGACTCTATTAATGAAGCACGCAGGGTGGCCGAAGCACTGGCCAGAAAACAAGCCCAGCAGAAACGCATTCAGGATAGTTTATCGAAAGCAAAAGAACTTCAGTCACAAAAACAACGCGAAGAAGCTGAACGTCAACGTCAGGAAGAAGCCAAGCGTCAAAGGGAAGAAGCCCTTGCAAAAGCTAAACGCCTGGCTCGTGAAAAAGTCCGCGCCGATAGTTTAAAGCAAGTAGAAGAGGCCAGGCAACAGGAAGAAGCAATAGAAAAAGCACGAAGGGCTGCCCTGGAAAAAGCACGCGCCGACAGTTTAATACAGGCTGAAGCGGAAAAACGCAGGCAAGACTCTATTGATGAAGCACGCCGGGTGGCCAAAGCACTGGCCAGAAAACAGGCCCAGCAGAAACGCATTCAGGATAGTTTATCGAAAGCAAAAGAACTTCAGTCACAAAAACAACGCGATGAAGCTGAACGTCAACGTCAGGAAGAAG
>JAQICA010000239.1 GCA_027858775.1 Salinivirgaceae bacterium
GGCTTCAACACTACCCTCCGACATAAAATCAAGTGCCAGACCAAAGGCCGGACCTTGCTCACGAGTCTCGCCATTTTTGTCAGGCGCATCAATTAATCCGCCAAACTGAATACGTGGCAACCAGGTCATGTTTCTGTAACGGTTATTTAAATCATTCAACAGATCATCGACATCCAGCAAAGCCATATCATTTGGATTCTGGTTCATATTTTCGGCATATGCTTTTGTCATTACCTTCACATGTCCATGGGTGAAACGTGCGTTCATTTCAATGGTATCGCCCATAAAGCTGGCAATATTGTACAAATTGGATTTCAACGACGACAGAGTGCAGCTTTCAGAAAGGGCAAAGAACTGATCGATGGAGGAACCATTGGCAATGTCCATCAGATCGCAGCACAGATCAACTATATCCCCGGACCCCAGGATACCACCATACAAGCGCCGCCAGCTTCGCTCGATTGGGAAGAATGGTGCGGTCCGGCTCCCATACTAGAATACCGGCCAAGCATTGCACATAAAGCCTGGCGCCTGGAGAAAAAGTACGGAAACGACCATTTGGTTGATTGGGGCATTCATCTGATTGACGGTATCCGTCTGATCATGGGCGAATCGATGCCTACCGAATTTTATACCACAAGAGGTATTTTGGAATTGAAAAACAAAATAACCACTCCCGATACCCTAACCGCTAATATGGCTTTCAGGAAAGCTCCTGTTGTTTGGCAGCACCGGCTTTGGGGCACCGGTGACCCCAATAAGGAGTTCAACAACGGTATTTTCTTTCATGGTGAAAAAGCCTCGCTGTTTACCGGCGATTCCAAAATAATTCTTTATCCGGCGGGGAAGGATTCAAAAATGGAAGAGATTTCTATTCCATCAGTAGCCATGCAGGAAAACCATGTGGAGAGTTTTCTGAATGCTGTAAGAGCGAAAGATCAGAGCATGATCAACAGTACTCCTGAAGACGCTTTCCAATCGACGGCAACCGTTCAACTGGCCATGATTTTGCATTATACCAACTCGTTGGTGAAATGGGATGCTGTTAAAAATGAAATTGTTGATAATAATGCCGCTTCGTTGTTGATGAAAAGAGATTATCAGGGAAAGTACAAACACCCGTAAAAGGAATAAATCCGGAATAATTAAGAACGAATCTAAATTGAAGTGTGCAACATTTCAGTATGAATAATTTTTATATATTTGCTAAAAATAGTACAGTATAGTACAGTAGTGATGCTGAATTAATTTCTTTATGACAGTCCTTCTTAAGATCGATAAAGCTTTAAATACACCGGTCTATCAGCAAATTTTTAATTCGCTGCTTTCTCGTATCGAAGATGGCAGTTTTTTTATTGGTTCTCAATTGCCATCCATAAATCAGGTGGCAGGCGATTACAACCTGGCTCGCGAAACGGTGGTGAAAGCATTCAAAATCCTTCAGGAACAAGGGATTATTAGTCCTGTTCAGGGAAAAGGATATTTTGTGTCTTCGCTGCAATTGATTGTGAAGAACCGGATTTTTGTACTTTTTGACACATTCAGCGCTTATAAAGAAGTTATCTACAATGCTTTAAAGGATTCGGCAGGCTCTGACGATTTTGTCGATATATATTTTCATCATTTCAATTTTAAAGTTTTCGAAAAGACGATTACTGAGAGTATCGGTAATTATCAATCATATATCATAATCCCAATTGAGCACGAAAGGCTTGATGAGGTGTTGAGTGCAGTGCCAGCCGATAAACTTTATTTGCTTGACACTAAACCTCAAAATTCTAATGGTAATTATTCCGGCATATTTCAGAATTTTGAGGATGACATTTTTAATGCCCTGACATCGGCAGTTGAATTGTGCAGAAAATACAGCAAGCTGATATTGGTTTTCCGAAATCAGATTACCGATCCGCCTGCCGGAATTATTGCTGGTTTTCAAAGATTCTGTTCGATCAATCATTTTGATTCGCTGGTTATCCGGACTTCTTTATCGAAGCGGAAACTGAAAAGTGGGGAGGCGTACATCGTAATTGATGATGATGATTTAGTTTACCTTGTCGAAAATGCAAATTCTTCTGGCCTGAAATTAGGAGCTGATTTAGGAATTATTTCCTACAACGAAACACCACTCAAAAAAATAGCAGCCAACGGAATTTCAGTTATCTCCACCGATTTTACCGAAATGGGAACCCAAATTGCCCAGATGGTTATCAAAAAACTGAATGCATTCAGATACAACTCGTTTCGGTTTATCAACCGTGGCTCATTTTAACCTTTGCATTACCAAAAACTCTTAAAATATGACTTCAAAAGAACGATTTGACCTGACCGTAAACCACAAACAGCCCGATAAAGTTGTGGTTGATTTTGGTGGAACGGCAGTTACCGGAATTCATGCCCTTTCAGTTGAAAACCTAAGAAAACATTACGGATTGGAGAATAAGCCGGTACGTGTGGTTGAACCCTATCAAATGCTGGGCGAAATCGATGAGGAATTGATTGATTGTTTAGGAATTGATGTGGTTCCAGCCTGGGGGCGTAACAACATGTTCGGCATTTACAACAACGAACCCTTGAAAGAATTCAAAACATTTTGGGGGCAAACTGTGCTTGTTCCTGAAGGCTTTCACACTTCGTACGATGAAAAAGGCGATTTGATGATTTATCCTGAAGGCGATACTTCAGTCCCACCATCGGCTCGAATGCCAAAGGCAAGTTATTTTTTCGATGCCATTATCCGGCAGGAGCCGGTTGACGATGAAAGATTGGATGTTCAGGATAACTTGGAAGAATTTGGTTTGGTTCCAGAAAGCGAACTGACTTTCTGGAAGGAAGCGACACAAAAGGCTCGTGCCACCGGAAAGGCTGTGATTGCAGGACTTGGCGGAACTGCCCTTGGCGATATAGCGCTCGTTCCTGGTTTGCAGATGAAACACCCAAAAGGCATTCGCGATATTACAGAATGGTATATGAGTACTGTAATGAGACCTGATTATATCACTGCTATTTTCGATCGTCAGTCTGAAATTGCGGTGGAGAATTTCCGCCGTTTGCACGAGGTAATTGGCGATAACCTGGATGCCGTTTTTATTTGCGGAACCGATTTTGGTACGCAGGATTCGACCTTCTGTGCCCCTGAACAATTCGACGATTTGTGGCTGCCTTATTATCGGCGGATCAACGACTGGGTACATGCAAACACCAAATGGAAAACCTTTAAACACTCTTGTGGCGCTGTAGAAACGTTTATGTCCCGCTTTATTGACGCAGGTTTCGATATTATCAATCCGGTGCAGGTGGCAGCAAAGGGAATGGATCCGGCACACCTGAAAAAGACTTACGGAAAAGACCTCGTTTTCTGGGGCGGTGGCATTGATACCCAAAAAACCTTACCCTATTCAACACCAAACCAAATACGCGAAGAAGTGCTGAAATTGTGCGAAATATTTGCAAAAGACGGCGGATTTGTTTTCAATACGGTACACAATATTCAAGCGAATGTTCCAGTCGAAAACATTGTGGCTATGATAAATGCGATTAAGGAATTTAATGGTGTGAAATAACCAAACATAAAGAAAAAATATGAAATCAGCAACAGTATTGATAGCTGTATTGTGCATTATAAACCTATCAATCAATCCATTATTGGCAAAAACAAAAAATCAATTGCCATACAAAAATTCGAATTTAACGGCCGAAGCCCGAGCAACCGACCTACTTTCGAGAATGAGCATCAACGACAAAGTAAATCAATTGATGGCGTTATGGGATGGCGTTCCAACAAAATTTGATTTGGAATTTCTAACCGACACCATTAAAATGCGCGAAATTTTTGGCGAAGGAATTCACTCAATTCAACCCAATAGATTTACCGATATCAATGAAACGGTAGAAACGAGGAATAAAATTCAAAAATATTTGCTCGAAAAAACACGGTTGGGCATACCTGCATTCTTTTTCGATGAGGGGCAACATGGACTGATGAAACCTGAGGCAACCGCATTCCCAATGGCTATTGGACTTGCTAGCTCATGGAATCCGCAACTTTTTAAAGAAGTTTATGCTGTTACAGCCGCCGAAATGCGTTCAAGAGGTGGGCATCACGCCCTTTCGCCTGTTATCGATGTTTGTCGCGATCCGCGCTGGGGACGAGTTGATGAAACCTATGGCGAAGATCCCTATCTAAACGGCATTTTAGGTTCAGCTGCGGTTATTGGACTTCAAGGTTCAACCACAGGAGAAATTATGCCTGAAAATGTGGCAGCAACGTTAAAGCATTTATGTGGTCACGGTCAGCCCGAAGGTGGTCTAAACCAAGCACCTGCCAATATTTCTGAACGAGTGCTTCGTGAATACCATTTCCCTCCGTTTAAAGCCGTTATCGAAAATGCAAACCCAACAGCAGTCATGCCATCGTACAACGAAATTGACGGAAAACCATCTCATGCGAATTACTGGTTAATACAGGATGTTTTGCGCAAAGAATGGGGTTATAATGGGATGGTTGTTTCCGACTATGAAGCAATCAACCAACTACAAACAAAGCACTTTGTCGCCGCTAATACAAGCGAGGCTGCACTCCAAGCATTTAATACTGGCGTACAATATGAACTTCCTAAAGGATTGTATTATAAACATTTACCGGAATTATTAAATGATGAAAAGATAAAAATTACCGATATTAACAAAGCTGTTTATCAGTGCCTTGTATTAAAATTCAAAATGGGTTTATTTGAAAATACATATGTTGACGCATCAATAGCGATTCAATTGAGCAAGAAACCCGAATCGCGCAAATTGGCATTAAAAGCCGCTCATCAATCAATCGTCCTATTAAAAAATGAAAACAACCTATTGCCTTTGCAAAAAGACAACTATAAACGAATTGCAGTTATCGGACCCAATTCGAACGTAGCGTTAACCGGCGGTTATTCGGGCGAACCTTATCAAAAAGTAACCCTATTGGAAGGGATAAAAGCGAAAGTTGGCAAAAAAACAGAAGTTCTTCATGCACAAGGCTGCAATATTGTATCGAACCTTGATATCAGTCAGAACAATTGGAAAAAGGACTTAATCCAATTCCCATCGCGAGCAGAAAACCTAAAACTGATAGAAGAAGCTGTTGAAGTGGCCAAAAAATCGGAAATCGTAATATTGGCTATTGGCGAAACAGAACAACTTTGTAGGGAAGCGTGGAGCAAAACACACTTAGGCGATGCACATTCACTCGATTTGTTTGGTGAACAACAGGAATTGGTTGAAGCGATGGTTGCCACCGGAAAACCAATTGTTGTTTATCTAATGAACGGCAGACCATTAACAATCAATTATATCGAAAAAAATATACCTGCAATAATCGAAGGTTGGTACATGGGGCAAGAAACAGGAACAGCAGCGGCCGACATCATCTTTGGAGATGTAAACCCATCGGGAAAACTAACCATCACATTTCCACGCTCAGTTGGCCAATTACCCATGTATTACAACCATAAACCATCGGCTCAATTTATGGACTATGTATCAGAAAGTACAACGCCACTTTATCCGTTTGGATATGGACTAAGCTACACATCGTTCACATACAGCAACATGCAAATCTCGTCAACCACAATGAAGCCCAACGATACCGTAACTATGTCGGTTGATGTAACAAACTCCGGAAAAATAAGAGGAGACGAAATTGTTCAAATGTATATCCGCGATAAAGTTTCATCTGTTACTCGTCCGATTATGGAATTAAAAGGATTTGAACGAATTACACTTGAACCGAATCAAACCATTACAGTACAGTTTACTATTGACAAATCGAAACTGGCATTCTGGGATTACAACATGAAATACACTGTTGAACCGGGCGAATTTGACGTTATGGTAGGGAAATCATCTGCCGATTTAATGAAACTGACCTTACGAATTGAAGAATAAACAATAAAAAATATCGACTATGAAAAACTTAAATTATACACTCATTTTTCTTCTTGTGTTGATAACATCAACTCTCCAAGCAAAAGAATACCATGTATCAGTAAATGGAGATGACACAAATAATGGAGCTTCAACGAAGCCTTTCCGAACAATTAACCATGCTGCTCAACAAGCAGTTGCAGGCGATTACATCACCGTTCATGCAGGAACTTATCGCGAAAGAATTGATCCGGCAAATGGTGGCGAAAATGATGCAAAACGGATTATTTATCGTGCAGCTACAGGCGAAAAAGTTGAGATTAAAGGATCAGAAATTATTAGTGGTTGGGAAAAAGAAAAAAACGGAATCTGGAAAGTGGTTCTACCCAATTCATTATTTGGCAATTACAACCCATATAAAGATTCTGTAAATGGAGACTGGTTTATAAACAAAGGGCGCATCCATCATACCGGTGAAGTTTTTTTAAATGGAAAATCGTTGTACGAAAAAGAAAAAATAGAGCTGGTTGTCGAACCAATTGCCGATAATACAATTGCTGACCCCACCGGATCGACCTACACTTGGTATTGCGAAACAGACGATAAGAACACGACAATTTGGGCTAATTTTCAAAAATCAGATCCGAATAAAGAGATGGTTGAAATTAGCGTCCGTCCAACCGTTTTCTACCCGTCAAAACCAGGTGTTAACTACATAACAATTAGCGGATTTCACATTAGCCAAGCTGCTACGCAATGGGGTGCACCAACTGCTGAACAGGTGGGAATGGTTGCAACACACTGGAATAAAGGTTGGATTATTGAAAACAATGTAATATGTGATTCGAAATGTTCGGGCATAACACTTGGAAAAGAGCGCGGCACAGGGCACAACACTTGGACAGCCGACAAAGCGAACGTGAACCGCGACGGCAACATCCATTACATTGAAGTAACTTTTAATGTACTCCGGAATGGCTGGAACAAAGAGAATATCGGTTCGCATATTGTACGCAACAACACCATATTTAACTGCGAGCAAACCGGTATTTGCGGAAGCATGGGCGCGGTTTTCAGTACTATCGAAAACAACCATATCTACAATATCTGGACGAAACGGCAATTCTCTGGCGCTGAAATAGGTGGAATAAAATTTCATGCTCCGGTTGATACTCAGATCAGGAAAAACCGCATACATGATTGTAAAAGAGCAATATGGCTCGACTGGATGACACAGGGAACTCGCGTGTCGGGCAATCTGTTCTATAATAATTCTTCGGAGGATTTATTCATCGAAGTCAACCACGGACCGTATCTGATTGACAACAATATCATGCTTTCGCCAACAGCCATTAGCAATTGGTCGGGTGGAGGCGCATACGTACACAATCTAATTGCCGGAGCGATCAATGTACGTCCTGAATTGAACCGGTTCACACCCTATTTTTTGCCGCACTCTACAAATGTGATGGGTTTAACAACCATTTTTGGGGGAGACGATCGCTTTTACAACAATGTTTTCGTCGGAACAGGCGATAGAACGGCTAGCGATGGCAGAATTGCGCATGGATTAGAAGCTTACAATAACGCGAAGTTACCCGTGTGGATGAATGGAAATGCCTACTGCAACGGGGCAAAACCTTCGGATAAAGATGTGAATTTTACCACCGAACCAGTTTTTAATCCGAAGTGGAAATTGGTTGAGGACGGGAAAGATGTGTATTTGCAAATCGCATTCAACCAGAATATTTATGACCAGAAACTAAAAATGATCACCACGGAAATGTTGGGCAAGGCAAAAGCCCCCAAAGCCAGATTCGACAACCCGGATGGCACGCCGCTTAAAATTGATACTGATTATTTTGGGGCCAAACGTTCCGAAATCAATCCTTCGGTTGGTCCCTTTGAAAACCCAGGCAAAGGCGAATTAAAATTGAAAGTTTGGTAAACGCCAAATTTTAAAATGTCAGGTCAATAACTTAACCCAACTTGTATAATAGATAAAAAACTAAATTCAGAATCAGCATGTTAAAGAATTAATGGTACACTACATATTTTGATTTTCTGTTAGTCATTGATTTAGTACCTGTTGCTTTATAGATTTCTAAAGCTTTATCTATTGGTTTAGAAGATGTCGTAATTTTTAATGTTTTAGTTTCCATCGGAAGCGTTACATCTAATAAGCTTTGTGTATTCATGATTC
>JAQICA010000108.1 GCA_027858775.1 Salinivirgaceae bacterium
CAAAAAGCAGAAAGATTGAAAATACACATGAAATAATCCGCTACCTTTAGGTTGGTTCAACACTGGGATAATCACAGTAGAGTCCCACGGATCATACGTGTGATTGATCCCTAATTATTGTGCAAAGTTTTTATTTCATCAATGTCCTTTTTTATCTTATCAAGTTCAATGATTTCGTCCTCAATCTGCACTTTACTTGTCGTCTTTTTCCAATACGGAAATAACCAAGTCATTGCTGTTCCGATATTATAAATTTCATTGTCTGCAAGCAGTAAGTCAGTCCGATGTTTATATGAAAAATCTCCCTTGTAGAATTTCGTGATTTGTTTCTTACAAGTCAAAAGGTTGAAAAAGAGGTCTACAACTTCGCTTAAATCATCATATTTTGGGTCGCAATGAATATGGGTCAATCCGTATCCGACTGTCAATTCACGGCTGTCAGACATAATCCAAATGCCAGTATCACCAATAGATATATGGTTTTCTTCCTCAATTTCAGTCAGCTCATTTGGAAAAAGTCGAATCAATAAATCTTTTATCCTTTCAAATATCTTTTCATGTTTTTCCATTCTGCTGTTTTTCTTATTTAATTTTCATTTTATTTTCTGGCGTGAAGCGGGGGACTCGAACCCCCATAACCCTCAATCCTAAAAAGTCAGTTTAATTCCAGTTATATTCTAATCCGAAGCGTTGGCTCCATTCTTCACACGAGGGTTGCTTCACGAATAGTCATTTTCAATTTTTCCATAATTTCAGATTTTATTAATTCAACAATCAGAATTCCAAACGTTAAGAACAGAATCTTACTTAGGTCAAAAAGATAACTGGTCATAAATTCAACTTTTTCACTTAGGCTCTTATATATTTTTCATATTTCTATCATTTGCTTTTTGTTGCTATCTACATTTTCGAATGTTAGCAGGCTCTCTTTAAATTTTGCACAA
The DNA here is from genome assembly GCA_027858775.1 of Salinivirgaceae bacterium. Taxonomy (GTDB): domain Bacteria; phylum Bacteroidota; class Bacteroidia; order Bacteroidales; family Salinivirgaceae; genus Salinivirga. The sequence goes on from JAQICA010000108.1 coordinate 945, forward strand.
CGTTCGCATGTATGCGGCGTGCCGCTTTGCTTGTATAAAAGTACAAAAAGCACACAAGTTCACAAAAAAAACCTGTGCCTTGCTAACTGTACTATGCCCGGCATGCCGCATGACATGCTGTTACCCAACGTAATTGATGGTTTTTCCGCTCATCAGAAGCAAATCACACGTTGCTTTATTCACCCCGTTAAATAAGTCTGCGACTTAGCGAAGCTATTTAACGGGGTAAACAGGTAGTTCGTTGAATTGTGTCAAAACTTAAAATTTTTCGACCGCTTCGCGGTAAATAAACAAATAAATCAAATAGTCAAATAAATCAATCCCTCAGACAACGGACAGAAAAACCATAACCCTTACCGTAGCCGTACCTGGACACATTGCCGTTATCGTAGCCCAGGAACCGGTACCAAGCATTGTTGGTACTGCTCTCGGTAGCACCCCTCCAGGCACCGCTGCCTCCAATGCTGTGGAATGAACCAGGGTTGGCACGGTAGCCTCCCGGAAGGGCTGTAAAACCACTACTGCCAAATTCGCTATCGTTTATCAGGTCGCCATCAGCCCATAAAGCAGCATTGCCGGCCAGCTTACTGCCTTCGTTCGTGCCGCGGTATCCTGTATCATCGGCATCGGCTTGGCTCATGCCGAGTTCCATTTCAAGGGTTTTCCATTCCTCATCGGTGGGTACATGCCAACCGTCGGGGCAAAGGTTTCCGGTTTCTACGGCGTACCAGTTGTACAAAGCTCCATACGTTTCAGCGTATTGAGCCTGGTCGTTGTCGTACCAACAGTAGGCTCCTGTGTAAAGGTTACTCCAAGTGCTGCTATTAGTCACCAAGTCAATGGATGTACCGTTGTTGTATGTAGTGGTTTTCAGGTTTTCGGCCATCCATTCCTGGTTGCCAATTTGTACTGTGGAATAAACATTACCGTCAATATCAGTTACAGTGCCTTCATTTGTCGGGTCGTCCGCTGCAGGGTCGTCATCTTCATCTTCTTCACAGGCAGTAAAAATGAATAATGTGCTTGCTAAAGCCAGCATTAAAATTGTTAAAAGTTTGTGTTTTTGTAGCATAATTTGAAATTTTTAAGATTTATTATTACTGTTTGTTTTGGTGTTTGCTTTTTTATGTTGGGTAACTTTCCTGCTAAGCGCAGTTGCGACTTTCATCTGCTATGCGCCGCTAAATTCAGCTCTAAAAGTAATATGAAAACTTCACTTTTCCAATTACTACAAGCAATTGCGTTTAGCTATTGTTACCGCCCGTGCTGCTATCGTAGGCTCATCAGGCGATAAAGGCTTCTACTACCCTCGCAATAAAGTACTTTGCAATTGAAAATGCAGCCTTGCAATACATAGCGCTGTGCAAATTGGCGCTTTGGCAAAATAATCATCAAAAAAAAACACCTTTGAAAATGTTTTGACAATGTGCCAATTGTGCGTCGGCAGTTCCGAACGAAAAACACCGACGGTTTACATCTGCGATAAAGAGCAATCAATGGCAGTCCACAATCAACCGATAAAAACCACAC
>JAQICA010000249.1 GCA_027858775.1 Salinivirgaceae bacterium
TTTATCCGTTCCCGGATTTAAAAAATTACAATAATATGAAACTACATGTTTTTAATGAAAAACCATTATTCGAAGCAATGAAAAGCTTCTTTCAGGAATTGAATGTACCAATTTCTGAAGTTACCGAAGACCCGGCAAATCCTGAAAATATTGTATCAACGTATTTCAATAAAGCAAATGAAGCTCATGCCTTAATCGATACGGTTTATTTTCTGGGAATGGTGAATGAAAATGCTTTTGATGGTGAAGAAAATTCTGATTCTTTGAAGTCTATCAAAGCATCGAAAGAAGATTATGATGGATTGCTTATTTTTGGTATTCAATTAAAAAACAGAGCAAATGGGCTAAACCCAACACGCTCACAATTGGCTGAAATCACACGACTTTTCAATCGGGAATTTAATTACACGCCAGTAACCCTGATTTTTAAATATGGTGAACAAATTGCTTTTGCCAACAGCGAACGATTGGAATATAAGCAAGAATGGAGAGAAGGTGAAAAGGTTGGAAAGATTTCATTGCTAAGAGATATTGATATTGAAAAACCGCATACCGGACATCTGAAAATTATTGATGAGCTACGAATTAAAGAAACGGATAAACAAAAGATTAATAGTTTTTCAAAACTGTACGAATACTGGCAGAAGGTTTTTAATGTTAGCATTCTTAACAAGCAGTTTTATAACGAAATTCAAAAATGGTATTTCTGGGCAGTTAAGGAGGTTACATTTCCCAATGCCCCCAACCGTTTCGATTTCGATTCGGATGAAAAATTCGATGCCGCACTTACTGAGCATAAAAGCAAAAATGTAATCCGCTTGCTTACTCGGATTCTGTTTATCTGGTTTATAAAGGAAAAGAAACTTATTCCTGAGGAAATTTTTGATGGAGATTTTATTGAATCCCAACTTCTAAAAGACTTTACACCACAAAAACCCCACGGAGTTTTTGCAACCGGTAAACAAACAAGTATGTATTACCGGGCTATTTTGCAAAACTTGTTTTTTGCCACGCTAAACCAAGAAATGGGTAAAAGAGAATATCGCAAAGACAAAGCGCACCGCAACGTTACGAACCTGATGCGTTACCAGAATTATTTTAAAAAGGGCGGCGACCAGCTATTCGTTGACCTGGTGGAAAAAACAGTGCCGTTTATGAACGGCGGATTGTTCGAGTGTCTCGACAAACCGCACCCCACAGCCAAAGGCAGGCAGGGTGGCGATGTAATTATTTACGCAGATGGTTTTTCCGACCGCGATGACAACGAACTGCAAGTGCCCGATTTCCTTTTCTTTGATGTGGACGAAGACATTGACATAAGTAGTGAAATGGGATCGACAAACCGGGTTTACAAGCAATCAAAAACCCGTGGTCTTTTGGAAATACTGCAATCGTACAAGTTTACCATTGCTGAAAACACGCCGGTTGAGGAGGATGTGGCTCTTGACCCTGAATTGCTGGGACGTGTTTTTGAAAATCTGTTGGCAAGCTACAATCCCGAAACAAAAACCACAGCGCGTAAACAAACCGGTTCGTTTTACACACCACGCGAAATTGTAAATTACATGGTGGACGAAAGCCTCATTGCCTACCTGAAAAATGAAATTAACGATTGGCAGGAACTAAATAACGAGGAAGTTGATAAAAATCTACATGGCTTGCTTGCGTTCGACAACACAGCTAATCCATTTGATGACAAACCTGAACTGCAATCCCGCATTATAAAAGCACTTGATACCTGTAAAATACTCGACCCTGCTTGTGGTTCAGGAGCATTCCCAATGGGTGTGTTGCAAAAAATGGTACATATACTGTACAAGGTAGATCCCAACAATACAGAATGGGAACAACGGCAAATTGAACGGGTAAACAACGCTATTGCTAATTTGGAAGAGATTGATGATTCTGAGTTCCGAGAGAAAAGCATTAAAGAACTCGAAAACCAAATTATAGATATTGAAGAAGCCTTTGCCAACAACGAACTCGATTACGGACGCAAACTTTACCTCATCGAGAATTGCATTTATGGTGTCGATATTCAAAGCATTGCCATTCAAATATCCAAGTTGCGTTTCTTTATTTCGCTTATTGTTGACCAGAAAATAGACACCACCAAAACCAACTATGGTGTGCGGCC
>JAQICA010000241.1 GCA_027858775.1 Salinivirgaceae bacterium
GGAAGTTCTGCTACGTTAAAACAAGTTTTTGAGTTCTTTTAATTCCGCTTGTAAAAGCTAAGAAGGTCGCGAAAGAAACTAAGTCTTGATTTTTGGTTCTTTTCATTAAGGAAAAGAACGGCAACCAGTCATTTCATAGTTTACGGAAATTGCAAAATAAATGCGGCGCTTCTTAATCTCGGAGGGATTACATGTCTATAGAAATGAGAAACGTAATCGAAAATCGACTCCGGAGGAGTCGAACAATTAATTCAGGAATTATCAATTGCACCCCGATGTAAGAAGAAATTTTCACGAATAGTTTAAACAAAAAAAGAGCGCCCAACGGGCGCTCTTTCAATTATCACAATTACTGTGGTAGTTATTCTTTTACAATTGTCATTTCATTAACCAGGTTTTTAGCACCTGCAAATTTATCTACTACAAATAGAACGTAGCGAATATCTACACAAATCGTACGTTGTAAATCTGGTTCAAAGGCAATATCGCCGCTCATGGCTTCCCAGTTTCCGTCAAAAGCAATTCCAATAAGTTGTCCTTTGTCGTTCATTACAGGGCTACCTGAGTTTCCTCCGGTAATGTCGTTATTGGTAAGGAAGGCCACAACCATTTTTCCGTTTTCGTCTGCGTAACGTCCATAGCCTTTTGCTTCGTAGAGCTCTTTCAAACGTGGTTTTACATTGAATTCTCTAACGTCGGGGTCTTCTTTCGCCATTACACCTTCTAATGTAGTGTAGTACTTGTAGTGTACAGCATCTTTAGGATCATATCCGCCTACAGTTCCGTATGTTAAACGCATTGATGAGTTTGCGTTTGGATAGTAGCTTTTGTCCGGATTCATTTCCATTAATCCGGCAACAAATAATCGTTGGCCTTTTGCAAAATCGGCCTCTTTAGCCATCATGCTACCGGCAACACTACGATATTTATTAAGAATCTGTTTTCCGGCTATAAAAGCAGGATCTTTTTTCAGTGTTTTAAGATCCGGGTCGGCTATGAATTCTTCCAGTTTTTCCTGATCAACAAAAATTGATTTTTTAAATAGTTGATCTACGTATTTATCAATTTTGTCTACATCACCTATTTCGTTTACAAATTCCGGATAATTTTCTTTTTCAGCCATTTCCATAAATGTCCTGATCATGGCTTTCATCACTTTCTGATCGAGTGAAGCTTCATAATCTTTAAAGAAATCGACAGTAGCAACCTTGCTTCTTTTCTGGAATTTCTCGATGTATTCTGTACTGTCAGGGTTTGTTTCGAGTACTTTTTCAAGTCCGGCAGCTACTCTGTAACTGAAGTAAGGAGCTTCGGTTCCAATTAGTAAGGTTTCCAATAAAATAGTAATATCGCGCTGTGTTTCGGCGGTGCTGGTTTGGTAATCTTCAATAAGTTTCAGTGCATCGCCATATTTTTCTTTACGATCTTTGTTTGCATTAACCCACTGTGAAAATTCTTTTTCCAGTTCTTTCTTTTTCCCAACTACGTCGAGAGCCTTCAGGCCTTTATTCTGACCAATTGAGTACTTCCAGTAGTTTGAAGAACGCGCAAATTTTGATGAGTACTTGATACGAACTTCATCGCTACGATCCATTGCTTCTTTCCAAATATCTTGTTTAATTCCACGAATTTCAGCACGGAATTCATTGGAATACTTCATGGTGTTTTCTACGCCCCAGGAAGAGAGGTAGCGTTGTGTCGTTCCGGGATATCCCATAATCATGGCAAAATCGCCTTCTTTTACACCATCGAGTGAAATAGTCAAGTGACTTTTTGGTTTGTGAGGAACATTCTCTTCTGAATATGGAGCTGGTTTTCCGTCAGGACCGGCATAAACCCGGAACATAGAAAAATCACCTGTGTGGCGAGGCCACATCCAGTTGTCGGTATCGGCGCCGAATTTTCCAATTGATTCCGGTGGCGCACCTACTAAACGTACATCGAGAAAATCTTCATAAACAAACAGAATGAACTGGTTGCCTTTCAACATTGATTGTACAATAGTTCTGTAGTGGTCATCACCTTTAGCTTCGCTGGCAATTACCTGACTTACAGAGTCGATAAGGGCATGGCGTTTTGCCTCTTCCATATCGGCAGACACTTCGGCCAGAATTTTTTCTGTAACATCTTCGGCACGAACCAGGAACGATGCTGTTTTTCCCGGGTTAGGAAGTTCTTCTTTTTTCGATAAAGCCCAAAAACCATCGGTCAGGTAATCGTGTTCTACGTTACTGTGTGCTTGAATTTCGCCATAGCCACAGTGGTGGTTTGTAAGCAACAAACCTTCTTCAGAAATAACTTCAGCAGTACACGAACCTCTGTCCAACGCAACTATCGCATCTTTCAAACAAGCCTGATTAATACTGTAGATGTCTTCGGCTGAGAGTTTTAGCCCCATCTCTGTCATTTCACCAATGTTAAGTTTTTCAATTAACATCGGAAGCCACATACCCTCGTCGGCACGCACTTGTGCAACCTGAAACATGAGGGCTAGTCCTGTAAATAATAAAACTATTCTTTTCATTACGTATATTTGTTTATTAAATGTTGTTTTTTTGCTCACGCAAATTTAATACATTGTTCAGGGTTGGCAAGTGGGTTGGTATTTTAAATTAAATATGTACAAAAACGTACAGTGCTTCTGCTTGCTTAACCAAATATTTCAACCATATTAACGTTCTTGTATGGTTTTTGTTGAAAGCCTGATGTGCTGTTTTTAGAGTAGCACACTTAATATTAAAACAATAAGGATGGATATTCGAGATATTTCCAATGAGGAATTGGTTGCTTTTTTAACCGCAAACGGACAAAAAGCCTTCCGTGCAAAACAGGTGTGGCAATGGATATGGGAAAAGGGTGTGGGAGGTTTCTCCGAAATGAAAAATATACCCGGTGAGTTACAATCGTTATTGAGTGATAACTACACATTGCAAAAAGCCGCTCTTGAAACTACTCTTAAAGCAAAAGATGGGACTACAAAAGTGGGTTTCCGTTTTCGCGACGATCAGGTTGCAGAGGGCGTGTTTATTCCATCGCGCAAGCGGGTTACGGCTTGTGTTTCTGCTCAAACGGGTTGTAAACTAAACTGTTCTTTTTGTGCAACAGGGCTTTTAAGTATGGGGCGCGATTTAAGTGCAGGTGAAATTTTCGATCAGGTATTTGAAATCAAGCGAATGGCAGAGGCAGAAGAAAAAAACCTGTCAAATATTGTTTATATGGGTATGGGCGAGCCGCTGCTGAATTACGATGCAGTAATGAAATCGATCGAATATGTTATTTCTAAACCCGGGTTAGCCATGTCGCCGTCGCGCATAACGCTGTCCACTGCTGGAATTGTTCCGGGTATCAGGCGGTTAGCCGATGATGGAGCGAAATTTCATTTGGCCATTTCGTTGCATTCGGCCAATAATAAAATACGCTCATCATTGATGCCAATCAATAAAAAGTACCCGTTGGAAGAGCTTTCAGAGGCTATTCAATATTTTCACGAGAAAACGGGTGAACGCATTACGTTTGAGTACCTCATGCTGAAAGATGTGAACGATACCCTTACCGATGCTGAAGAGTTGGCGGTGTATTGCAGGTCATTCCCGGTAAAAATAAATATTATCGAATTTAATCCTGTAAAAGAACTCCCCTATGAACCGTCTACGACCGAGCGTGTCGATCAGTTTGTGAAGTTTTTAGAATCGCGCAATATGGTTGTTAATGTTCGCCAAAGCCGCGGACACGAAATTGATGCTGCTTGCGGACAATTAGCAAACCGCCAGATGACACCTAAAAACGCTTAAGTTGTATCAGCAAGAAAGGCTTCATTTTGAAGGTAACGTAACAGATAAAATGGAGTTTTCTTGCGGATTTTGACACTATAAACCATACTTTTCTTCAATGTCTTTAATTACTTCTTCATTATCGAATGGAATCTCAGCATGGCTTCCAAAAATTTGTTTGCCTGTTTCTCTCCAATGAATCCGATCTATAAGCATTCGCACAGGATTTTTATTCAATTCTTCATTTTTTAATGCTTTTGCTATTATTTCGAACCATTTTTTTTGATTTTCAAGGGTCTGCCCGTGTTCAACTATTAGACATGTATAATCTTGATATTCATTATCTCCAACAATAGATTTTCCCGGATATCCAAATTTATTAAACAAGTATTCTAATTCTTTCGTATTTTCTGCATCGAGCTTATATTGAAGCTTTCGAATACTATCATTGGTAAAAAAATCTGCTCGTGTCCTATATTGTCGATCTTTAACCATCATAGCTTTTAGAATATCCACAACCTCTTCATTTTTAATATTATCTATCTTCTCTGGTTTAGCAACCTCCATATTGGCCATTTTATGTTTGGCTTCATTCATTAAGCTAATGAACTCATCCCTAAGTATTTTGTAAAAATGGACATTTTCTAAGCCACCATAAGCAACGATTGTTTTCTTGCAGATAATATAAAAATCAGGAACACTGGCATCTTTACTTTGCCTCAAATAGTTTAGAACAACTTTTTTATCTTTCCCCATGTATGCATTTGCCAATGCCAAATTCCAATAATCGGCATACACCATTTCTCCATCGCTATCATCAATTTGTTTTAGGGCATTTTGTAAAATACTTTTTCCGAAAGCTACGGAATCTTTTATTTTTTGTTGGCCTTGTATACTCATTACCATTGTAGTTAGAAGTATTATTAAAGTAGTTTTCATTATATTTTTTGTTATTTGGGATTAGCTAAAATTATTAGTTGATTGTTCGCTTTTATGCCTAATTATCTAATTTGATTTTGACTTCGTCGAGCTCCGCTGTGCTCCGGTTCTTCATTTGCCCTATGCTCAATGGGTGTGAAGAAAGTCAATTACATCCGCCAGCTGGCGGATTTGGGGCAAATAATTGATTTCTGGTTAATGCTTAAGTGTTATGCCTGAAGGCGGCTATTCATATATTTTTTTATTCCGGGATTTTTGTATAAGCATTCAAGAAATTTGTTTTCATAACACCCACAAGCTTAAAACTAAAAATTGAATTGACAAATTTCTCATTGTTTTTTTTAATTTTGTTTGGTTAAACTCATCTTTTTAATTTTCTAATTGTGATTTCTTCGCGTATTGCATTTGGTGAATATTTACTACTTTTGGAATTACAAAAAAAAATCATAAACATGAAAGATGTAATACTGATACTGTCGAGTGGCGGAGCCAGAGGATTGGCTCAGATTGGCGTAATAGAAGAACTGGAAGAGGCAGGGTATAATATTAAGGCGGTTGCCGGAAGTAGCATAGGAGCGCTTATTGGCGGATTTTATGCTGCCGGCAAATTAATTGAATTTAAAGAATGGGTTCAAAAACTCGATCGGATCGATGTAATGAAATACTTCGATGTGGCTCTAAATTCCCGCGGTTTTATTAAGGGACAAAAAATAATGAAGGAACTACGATCGGTGGTCGGCGACCATAATATTGAGGATTTTTCTATTTTATTTAAGGCTATTTCATCTGATATTACCGATCATAAAGAGGTTGTGTTCGATAAAGGCGATTTGTTTGATGCAATAAGAGCTTCAATATCAATCCCTGGTGTATTCACTCCTTTTGAACATAATAGTAATATGTTGGTCGATGGTGCCATATGTAATCCCATGCCAATGGATGCCTTTGAGCGAAAGGAGAACGACATGATGATTGCGGTAAATTTGAATGCACGTATTCCTTTTGAAGCGCCTGAAATGCCCAAAGAGCTAGAAGAAGATCGGGAACGACTGATGAAGGTTTTTTATCAGTGGAAAGATAAAGCCGCTAAAGTCTTAAATGTAAAAAAACAGAAACCGGATAAAAAGCCCGGGCTTTACGGCGTGCTGTTTCGTTCGTTCGAAGTAATGCAGGAATCGTTCACTTATGAGCTTGTGCATCGATACAAACCCAACATGCTGATTGAGCTTTCGCGGGAATCGGCCGATACATTTGAGTTTAATAAAGCAACGGAGCTAATTGCTTACGGACGGCAACAAACTAGAAAGGCGCTGAATTCATGAAGGTTCTCAAAATTGTTTTAAAATCGCCCTTAGCCATATTTCGTTTGGCTATAGTGGTTGTGTTTACCTTTCTTATGTATCTCACATTAGTATCTGTTGTTTTGGTGTGCAAAAAAAAGCCTGTTGTACTCCTTTGGCATCTCATGAATTTTTGGTGCCGGCACATGTTAACAATTATGGGTGTGGTTGTCGATTTAAAAATTGAGGGGGAAGTAGACAAACCCGGTCTCATCTTGTCGAACCATCGTTCATACATAGATATTTTTATTAATTTATCGATCCATTCGGCTCGAATTATTGCTAAAAAAGAAGTTGGAAAGTGGCCTTTAATTGGATATGGTTTACGCATATATAATGCGCTATTGATCAATAGAAGCAGTATTGCCAGCCGTATGGAAAGCATTCGCTCTATGGAAAAAGTACTTCAAAACAATGAGTCGCTAATTGTTTATCCCGAGGGCACAACGCATCGCGGCCCGGAGATTGGCCCCATAAAAGAGAGTACGTATCGCATTGCTGTCAGTAATAACTCATGGGTTTACCCCATTGCAATTGAGTATAAAAATCAGGATGATGCATGGATTGGAACCGAATGGTTTGTCCCGCACTTTATTCGGCGTTCCGGCACTGTAGAACGGCATGTAGCCGTGCGTGTAGGAGCTCCATTCCGAACTTCAGACAGCACAGAATTGAAAGAACATGTAGAAAACTTTCTGCGCAGCCGAATTAGCGAAATTCGTAACAACTATGATCAGAAGGAGTGAGGTATTTATTGGCGACAGCCCAGAACATACCAAATCAGCAATTTGCCAGATGTTAAACTGAATCAGTTGAAAAAGTTGCAAAAAATTCAAGATCAAATTACGCTTCAACCCGCTCTGTTCAATAGATTAAATGACATATAAAAGCTGAACAAGCCTCTTTTATGTCATTTATATTCATTGAACCCCGATTATGAAAATATAAAACAATTGTAATATTTTCTATATCGGGATTTACTCTCATACAATCCATAATTATGATTTTCAATC
>JAQICA010000290.1 GCA_027858775.1 Salinivirgaceae bacterium
TGATTTAATTCTTCGATATATAGATAGGCTTTTTGCAATTCTTCAACCAGCCCTTCTAATTGTTGAGAATAGTTATAGCCGTTTTGATTTATATCTTCGATACTTTGCAATGCAGGTAAATGCTTCATCGTTCTCACTTCTGCCATATAGTTACCTAATGGCTTAAGCTGATAAGTATTTTCGAAAACATTGGTGGTATATTTTACAGATTTTCCTCCGGTTAATGTCCCTGTTATTTGTACATCCCCATTAAATACCAGATCATTTGCAGTAAAATCTCCATAAATCAAAGGCAGTGTTGTTGTTGAATTATCAATATAAAGTTTATTTGAACCTGTCTCATTATATCCTGCAGCATAACCAATAAAAACATTGCCCACAAGGCTATCTCCAAGATAGTTACTTCTGGTACCTATAATTACGTTATTATTAGCATATTTAGCATTAAATCCGGCTCTATAGCCAATAATTATATTTGATGAACCTACAGTATCGTATCTTGCAACTTGTTGCCCCATAAATACATTATAGTTTCCCTTGACTAGAATTCCAGCCATTGATCCTATTGCTACATTATTGCTACCATTACCACCTGAGCCATATCCAACGAAAGTATTATTGGTTCCTGTACTGCTTGTTCCGGAATGTTTTCCTAAAAAAGTATTGAAATCGCCCGTAGTATTATTATAACCAGCCCAGCTACCGACCATTACATTCCCACTAGCATTAGAATTTTTCCCTGCATAAAAGCCTAAATACACATTTTCGACCCCTCCAATATTTGATTCCCCTGCATAAGGTCCCAAACACAAATTGTACCTCCCGGAGTCATTTAAATGACCACTTTTAAGTCCTATAAAAGTATTTCCATAACCTGAAATGTTATTATATCCACTTTCATTACCAATAAATAAGTTATTGTAACCACCGGTATTAGAATAACCTGATTTTTGTCCAATAAACACATTGTTGCTACCACTTAGATTATTATATCCAGCCTCAAATCCAAAAAATGAATTATTAATACCTGTTGTAAAAAGACCTGAATTGTGTCCAATGAAATAATTGTCCGGTGTAAGATCCAGAAAAGTTGCAACTTCACCTTTGTTGGGGGTAATACCCCCCACCGCAAAACCGCCTTTGGATGCTTTTGCCGAATTATCGACATAAATACGGGTGCTATCGCGTTCAATTGTCAGATACGTATTTGAGATGCCTTTATTTGGCGTAATACCGCCCACCGCAAAGCCACCCTTGGCAGCTTTACCGCCCACAGGTGGGTCGTTTACGTAAACACGGGCACTATCGGGGCTGATGGTGAGGTATTGCGTTATTCCTGATTTGTTTGGCGTGATGCCTCCAACAGCAAATCCACCTTTGGCGCCTTTTAAGCCCAAATCGTCGATAAAAATTTGAACGCTATCGGGCGAAATGCGAAAATAGTCAACCGGATTGGCTTTATTGGGTGTGATGCCTCCCACAGCAAAACCGCCCTTGGATGCTTTACCACTTGATTCTTTAAAATTGACTCGCACCTCATTTTCGTATACGGCAAATATGGTTTCCCCTAAACTATTTTTCACTTCAAACAAAGCCTCATTATTTCCGGTAGGTTGGTCGCCCTGCACAGTTAATTTACTGAGGGGTGTTGTTGTGCCAATTCCAAAATGGACAGTATCTTCCCGGGTATGCAAATTACCAGCGTTCTCCAGAAAATACCCAGTTACACCTACCGCCAACCATTCAGTACCCGTATAAAAGAAGAAATTATTACGTGTTTTGTTGTAAACAAGCAATCCGGCAGCGGGTACATTAATGTTTTCCATTTCCACCTGAGTAAGGCGTGGAACGAGCAATCCTTTTGACTCGGAATATAAGTCTAACAGAGCGCTCTGGTGAGCGTTTTGCAATTCAGAATCAGTGATTATGGTATTCTGCCCGGTAGCGGGCGAAATCATAATTATCAAAAACAGGAATAAAAAACTAGCAAAGCAGTAATAATTCATTCTTTTCATGCTCATAATTTTTTGTTTTTGCTTATTTGTATTTGTTCCGAAGTCGATTTTTAATAAATATGCTATAAATCTTGTAAGACTGAGAATGAACATTTTTATTTATTTCCTGCTTTTGCTATGCTGACAGGCCATTAAATAACTTTTGCAGACCAATTAAAATGCAGTAAACCTCCTTTGTACCACATAATCTAGTACGATTGCCTTCGAATAAATTTACACAATCAAAACCGTTCATTCAATTTATTTGGTGTGAATAACATTTCTTTAACCCTATTTTAACAATCTATTACTAAAGTTTCGCACATCACAAAACGCAGATATTAAAATTTCAGAATCATTAACTCCTTGTATTACATTACACTTTAGCAGATAAAGATCTCTTATATTCCAATATAAATATTCATTACTGCGAAATTTCTACTTATGATACTTTCCAACTATATTCTAAGTTTTGTAACGCTTCAAAAGCACCGATTGTATCACCTTTATCATGTTTTCGAAGCACTGAAATCTATTGATTATAGGATACTAAAACTTCAATAAATATTTTTTTACGCATCCTGCTGCGCACCCAATTTATGTGTAAGATCATGGAATCTGATTATTTTATTCCAGTCCAAAACAGAGCAACTAATTTATGACATTGTCGAGCTCTGTTTGCCCCGATTCTTTACTCCCTTTGAAAAATCAGAGTTAATTACTGACTTATGTGCTTACTCTGTGATATATCACGCGGTATAGATCCAATTCCCCGGAGGCAGCGAAAAGCTGGAATAATTTTTGATATGTCGACTATTAATGAAATGTACAGTTAACATACTTATTTCTGTAATTTTGGTGCTAATCATTGCAGCAAGCAGCACCGGATTTCAATTTATTTATCACTCCTGTACATCATCAGGCAACAGTAAAACAGCCGTCTCATTTCCGGGGGTTATTCAAGATACCTATCAGTCGCCAATCGACTGCTCCTGTGTGGCTTCATGTGCTACCGAGGAAAGTTGTTCGCAATGTGAATCAGAGGAAGTAGTTCCACATAACATCTTAAATTGCTGTAAAGATGAATCAACAATATTACAGCTGCGCTTAGAGTTTGTTGTAGCACAGGAACTGGAAATAGATATGCCGACACTAATGCTTCTCCCTTACTCTACCATTGAGAATTCGTTAGATGACCAGAAAGAAACGAAGCCGGCGCCGCATATTGTTCAAGATGAATTACCACCCAAGCCACTATACGGCAGACGTTTGGTTACGGCCTTACATCAACAAAAAATTGCTCACGCATAAGTTTTTCTATCTTCATTTTCCCCGCAAACAAACAGTTTTGCACTGTTTGTTGTGCTTGCAAATTGAGGTGCAATGATCTAAACCCGCGACAACTGCGTGTTTTAGACATCATAAATTAGTTTCACAAATACGTGAACCAATTAACCTCTGCGCTATTAGCTATGGCGAACCCGGGAAAAGCCAAAAATGAAAAGAAATTATTCCGGTTTTTTCAAATCAGAAAACCTCCGAACTTAAAAGACACACTCGTATTCATATTGGGTATAATGTGCGTTCGGTTAATCAATTGAAAACGTTTTACAATGAGAATTACAATCTTATTCGTCTGGATTATTGCTTTAATCACACCCGTTCAGGCATCAAAAATAGAAGGCCGTGTAATAGATGGCACTACAACAGAAAAAGAGCCATTGCCCGGAGTTAATGTTTACTGGGCCGGAACCACAGAAGGAACGGTTACCGATGAAAGCGGCTACTTTTCCATTTCACAAAACATAAAGTCAAACATACTCGTTATCAGCTCAGTAGGATACAATACAGATTCTATTCAGGTATCGAAGAAGGGTTTTGTAGAAGTTGCACTCAGACCCGGAAAAATGCTCGACGAAGTAACTATTGCTGAGCGCACGCGCGCAACCACAATTTCGAGATTAGATACACGATTGTCGCAGCAAATCACAACCAAAGAGCTCAACCGTTTTGCATGTTGCAACTTGAGTGAGAGTTTTGAAACCAATGCCTCGGTAGATGTTTCGTATTCCGATGCTGTATCGGGCGTTAAGCAGATTAAAATGTTAGGCCTCGACGGACGCTATTCGCAATTAATGCTCGAAAATATTCCCATATTACGTGGGGCAGAGTCGGCCTTTGGTCTCGACTACATTCCCGGAACATGGATGGAAAGCATACAGGTTTCCAAAGGAACATCGGCCGTAAAAAATGGATATGAATCGGTTACCGGGCAAATTAACATTCAATACAAAGAGCCCTCAGGCACAGAAAAGCTGCATTTTTACACCTATGCCAATCAGGATGGGAAAGTGGAAGCCAATGCCGGATACACATTTAAGGTAAGCGAAAAATGGAAAGGTTCATTACTGGCGCACACAGCCACCAACTTCAGGGAACTGGACATTAACAAGGACCAATTTCTGGATAAACCAATGGCATCGATCGGAACATTCATGAATCGTTGGGAGTACAAAGGCCAAAAAGTGGAGTCGAAAATTGGGCTCTCTTACCTTGCCGAAGAGCGCCAGGGTGGTCAGATTGATTTTGACCATAACAAATCGCCGGACGAGCAAAGCGCGTATGGAATTGGTGTCGATGTCGAAAAAATCCATGCATTCTCAAAAATCGGCTTTCTCCTTAGCAGACCGTCGACAAGCTTAGGAACCATTTTTTCGGCATCGAGCTTCGAACGAAACGCTTTTTATGGAGATCGAACGTACAATACCAATCAGTATAACCTGTATGCCAATTTTATTTTTCAATCGTATTTTATCAACACGAGCCACACGTACAACACAGGAGGAAGTATAGTGTACGACAATGAAAATTTTGAATTGAACGATTCCAAAAGCTCACAGGAAGAGGCAGTGCCCGGTGTGTTTTTCGAGTACAACTACAAACCGATAGAACAATTAACGTTTATGGCCGGTATGCGCTACGATTACAGCACGCGCTATGGAGGTTTTGAAACGCCCCGGGTGCATTTCAGATATGCCTTTCCTGCCTACACGACCATTAGAGCTTCGGCAGGAAAAGGCTACCGCACTCCAAATGCGCTTAACGAAAACACAAACGTGCTGGCAAGCGGTAGAACAATTATTTACGACGACGCTGAAATAGAACAGGAAGAAGCCTGGAACTACGGGTTAAGTCTTGTAAACGATATTCCGGTTTTCGATCGCGACCTAACCATCTCGTTAGAGTATTTTTACACACAATTTAACAACCAATTGGTAGTCGATTTGGAGCAAAGTCGGTCTGAAGTGCATTTTTACAATCTCGATGGAAACGCATTTGCGCACAGCGTGCAAGCAGAGCTAATATACGAAATTATTGAACGGCTCGACTTAACGGTGGCTTATCGATTAAACGATGTAAGAAGCACCTATTCGGGCAATCTGGAAAAAGTACCCTACGTTAGCCGCTATAAAGGCCTTATTTCTGCGGGTTACAGAACCAATATGGATAAATGGATTTTTGATGTTACGGCTCAGTTTCACGGACAAACCCGATTGCCGGGTGCATACGAAAATAATGCAGAACAATTTGGAATTGATGCTCCCGAATCATACATCAACATGATTGCACAAATCACAAAAAACTACAAACGATGGAGTTTCTATGTAGGTGCAGAAAACCTAACAGACTACACACAGAAAAATGCCATTGTAGATGTACAAAACCCAAACAGCAACACATTTGATGCCTCTATGGTATGGGGTCCGCTCTATGGACGCATGTTTTACGGTGGCATAAAGTATATTTTATTTGACTAACCAAAATTTAATAATTATGAAAAATGGATTTTTAGTAGCAATTATTGCGTTATTCGCGCTTTTTGCAAATGAGGCCAACGCCCAGGACAAGGCAAAAGTTCAAAATGTAACATTTACATGTGATATTGACTGCCACAGCTGCAAAAATAAAATTATGCAGCAAATTCCTTACGAAAAAGGAGTGAAAGACGTTCAGGTCGACGTTCAGAAAAAAGAAGTAAAGGTGGAGTTTAAAACAGGAAAAAACACCACCGAAGAATTAATTAAAGCCTTTAAAGAAATAGGTTTTACGGCCGCTGTAAAAGAAGAAAATGCAAACAAAGAAAAAGCACCTGCAGAGAAATAATAAACTACTGCAATAATAAAGAGGCTGTCTAAAAAAGTTCGAAAACGTTCATTGCGCACGTACTTGCTAGCCCGGGCACAGATAAGGTGACAGTGATTCAATCTGTCTGTATTGATTATCATCAGATTGATTTCAATATTCGCCTTTGCATAGCTGCGGCAGAGCAAGATACCCCTTCGCAATAACGAACTCATTTAACTTTTTAGACAGCCTCTTTTTTTCAAGTCACCGTCCACTCCCAATTCCACAAACATTTTGAACAAAAAGCAAATGCTTGAGGAATTTGCCATTCCCCACCCCATTTACCCCTCGAAAAACAGAAAGCGCTATCAGAAAGAATAGTTAAGCAATTGGTTTAATTATTTAAAAACAATGCTTATTTTAGTCAACTAGATATTTTGGAGATGCGAATCAGTGAATTAGAATGTAAATAACGAGAATTGATGTTCGCTTAGGCAAAAGTTGTGCACAATGCAAAAACAGAACCCATGATAAGTAAAATGCAGAAATTTTGGGACAAACAAGCTAAAGGATATGATTCTAGCGAGAGACAATTTGACTCAGTATTTAAAGAAATTATTTTTCAGACTAAATCATCTCTTACAACTGATGATAATGTCCTTGATTTTGGATGTGCAACAGGGACTAAAACGATTGAACTTGCAAATTCGGTAAGACAAATTCACGGACTTGACATTTCTACTGAAATGATAAATGAAGCGAATAGAAAGATAATTGGAAGTGATTTGAAAAATATTAGTTTTGCGCAAGGTGATATATTTGATAACAAATTTGAGAAAGCAACGTTTGATAAAATCATATCTTATGGCGTGATACACTTACTAGATGATAGTGAAAAAATAATACGTAGAATTCATGAGTTATTAAAACCGAATGGATTATTTATATCATCAACAGCATGTTTAAAGGGAAAGATGGCATTAAAAAATAGATTAGAATTTAATGCATACCTTATGATTAAAAAGTTAGGGATTTTCCCATTGCATTTAAATATGTTTATGCCAGAAAATGTTGAGAATCTAATAAAAGAACAAGGATTCGAGATAATAATATCTGAAACAATATTTCATGGAATAACAATTAGCTTTATAGTAGCAAAGAGAGAACTATAAAAAATGCACAGTGCACAATCGAGTAGACTGCCGCTAGGTCAGTGACCTAGCGGAGAGCCTCTCACAGCACCGTACGTACGGGTCTCGTATACGGCGGTTCTTCAAATCAAGGGGAACAGTGTGTACATGTCCGAAATTTTAGAAATCTTCTTAAACATTGCTGTTAAAGAAATATAACCTCGTTTTCGTAAACGTTCTTTGGTTATAGTAGTGCCGAGTATGGGGCTTTGGGCGACTGCCCATCCTCCCATCCTAGTTCTACTCCATGCATAGGCATGGTTTGGGTCTACGCCTAATCGGAGAAGGCTGCGCCTTTTCTTCTCAGGTTTCTTCCAGTGATGCCAAATACAGTATCGCAAACGGTTACGAAGCCATCCGTCTAGCTCATCCAATTTTCCTTTGATATTGGCGTATTTAAAAGCATTGAGCCATCCTCTTTGGATTTCATTCAATTTCTTTATACGTTCATCAAAGCTCATTGGAATGGTCTTACGGGTGATTTCCTTTAGTTTTGCTTTTAAAGATTTCCATCTCTTGCGATTTACAATCAATTGGTATTTACCTTTGACTCCCTTTTTATAAATAGGAACAAAGCCATAACCCAAAATCTGAAAATGAACAGGACGCCTTATGCCACTTTTATCCCTGTTGATGGGAAGTTTTAACTTGTCTCGCAGATAAATGTAAACCTGATTACCGGCCCGTTTTGCTTCTGATTTTGTTTTGCAGTAGATGCTAAAATCATCGGCATAGCGGACGAATTTGAGACCCAATCTTTCCATTTCGGTGTCCAGTTCATGTAACATGATGTTGGACAGCAATGGGCTGATAGGGCTTCCTTGTGGGACACCTATTCGACGTTTGATGAGCTTCCCATCTTTTGCAAGAGGGGCTCGTAACCATCGACGGATAAGTCCCATTGTTGTTTTACATTTGATCTTTCGGTACAGCAGTTGTAAAAGCAGCACATGGTCTACCTTGTCGAAAAACTGTTTAAGGTCGATTTCAACAATGTGTTGGTGACCTGAGTTGACATAATGTAGAGATTTACTTACAGCCTGATGGGTGTTCCGTTGTGGGCGAAACCCATAACTGTAACTTGAAAATTCCAGTTCGTAGCGTAACATTACCACACGTAGAACTGCCTGTTGCAGCGTCCGATCTACAG
>JAQICA010000294.1 GCA_027858775.1 Salinivirgaceae bacterium
TGCTTAAGCACACCAAACCAACGAATCAATGTGAATATTGCCCATTGTGGTGCTTTTTTTCGTAGAGGTGCTTTTCTTCTTCATCAAAGACTCAAAATTAACAATCCTCTTTTCTGTGCCGTCGAGCAGATTGGTTTCCATGTCCATTTCATCTTTCTCGCAGCTCGCAAAAAATACCATCGTTGTGGCAATCATTGCGACAAAGTAACTTAGTTTTTTCATAAAAATATTTGTTAAATTAGTTAAAAATCGCTGCAATAATAATAATAATACAGCGCAACTTTTCAACAAAATTTCTTGCAACAAAATACTATTTGCGTAGCTCAAAGTAACTTCATAAAAAAAAGGGCCCCATATGGGTAACCCTTTCTTTCAGTTTACTAAAAAGACTACTATCTATTAATTATCAACCGCTTCATTTCCATCGCTTTTTCGTTATGTAAGCGAATGAAATATACACCGCTAGCTGCTCCTTCCAGATTAATTCTCCGCTTATTGGTTATTCGTGTGGAATACACAACTTTACCCATGGCATTCATAACATCTAATGTGTAGGTACCATCGACCTTGATAAGGAAAACTCCTTTGTTCGGATTCGGATAGATTTCAATACTTTTGGCTGACAGATTATTCATACTAAGCATATCGATATTAACTGTTTCCGGTCCATCCACAACATCAACCGAATCATGTATTTGGTCGTAATTTTGCAGGATTACCGTGAAATTATTCGTTCCTACTTCCATTTCTGCTGTTGCATCGCCATCTTGATTTGTACTCATCGCTCCCACCGGACTTATAATCATAGCACCCTCCATTGGAACGCCATTGGCTGTTACATGAAAAGTTACCATATAAGTAAAGTATAAAAGCTCCTCAATCTCAATAAATAAGTCTTCTCCTGCAACTATGAACGAGTCTTCAAAAGATGTCATGGAAACACTATAATCATACGTGCCATCTTGCAATAAAATGGATACCTCGCCAGTTGCATCGGTGATCAAAGAATTACCTGCAACAAAAATCTCTGCTCCCTGAGTAGGTCCTGCATTACTTGTTACAGAGAAAGTAACAGTGCTGGCACTCACACACGAAAACTCAGCAACCCAACCGGATTGGTTTATAACTTCATCAGATTCAAAAACAAAGGTAAGCGCTCCTGAGGCATTTGAAGCAGTGATGATTTCTGCAGGATTATTGTCGCAATAAGTGCCTATGAGTGGTGCATTGGTATCTTCTCCATTATAAACAGTAAGTTGATCATAGCAAACATCGCTACTCATATTTTCTACGGAAAACTCAGTGAAGTTAAATTGCAACATTTTACCTGATTCTGCCGGAAAAAATGTCATGCAATAATTTGCATTATTTAAATAATTTTTGTCTGCGCCACCATCATCGTAAAACATGCCACTGTAAGCCGTAGCTGTCCCATCGCTCATTACAAATACACTCAGCACTTCTACAGCATCGTTTTGCGTAAAGGGTTCAGAATCGCCAATAACATTGGACGCAATTAACTCTATGCTGTAAAACCCAGAGGAATCAAACTGCACCTTTGGGTTCATTGAGTTTTCGGTTGTACCTTCTACATAATTAAATTCGGCACCTTCGGTGCCCGGAGAGATGCTCCATGCCCAAGCTGTTGGTGTATTCGTTGAGAGGTCAGTAAACTGAACCACTTCTCCCAGCATTAAAACATCCTGATCTATGCTAAAATTGGCCTGGGGCACTTCTGTCACCTCATTAATCACAATATAATCTGTTTTCAACTCCGTTTCGCTGCCTTCAGAATTTGATGCCGTTAATTCAACTGAATAGGTGCCAACCGTATAAAATTGAACCTGCGGGTTTTTATTTGCCCCGGTTGTTTCATTTACAAACTCATAATCGATTCCTGCTTCTCCGGGTATAATGCTCCAAGACCATTGATTCGGTGCATTTTCAGTCAGATCTGTAAACTCGACAATATCGCCCTCTGTTGTTTCTGCTGGATAAGCCTCAAAATTGGCTACTGGTGTTCCAGATGGCACCAAATATATTTTATAATCTTCTGTTTCGCCCATGAAAAACTCCCCACAGGGCTCAACATTATCTGAATTCTTGCTTGTTGCAACTACACGCATAAATCTCTGCCCCTGAACAGTATTGGCCGGCACATACACAGTCTCAGTAAAAGTATCAGTACTGTCTGCAACCGGGGTTGCGAAAACCATTTCGCCATCATCATAAAAATCGCCATCGTAATTCCAGTCAATATAAACTTTTGCCAACTTCCTGAAATCGCCACCACACGTCCCCAATGTAACACTTATGTTAAATGTCTGACCAATTATGAATTCATCGGTAAGTGATTCATCTTCTGTAAAATCAACATATCCAGAACATTCTCCAGCCGTGTTATTTACGACATTGCCAAAAGCTACCTCATCAATTTCGCTATCTCCGATGTAAGTTGCACGGGACTCACAATATTCAGGCACAAAACCGATGTTAACTTCTATATTTGCATTTTTGTTATATTGATTGTTTTGAGCCCCGGAAACATAATATTCGAGATTTACTGGTGTTCCAAGAGGAGTGTTTTGTTCAGCAGTAACTTCAAAAGTCGCTAGTGCAGTATCGCCGGAAGAAATTTCTCCGATTATAAATGAAGCGTCTGCGAATGTTAAATATTCTGCTCCATCAAGAAAACTAAACTCAGCATTCACTTCATTTATACTGGCATGACCGATATTTATGGTTTCTACTTTCAAAACGGCAGTTTCACCGGCATCGAGAATTCCATCGTTATTGCCATTAGCAGAATCGTCAATGATTAAATCTCCAATTCCGAGGTGAGGAGCGTTAATTTCAAGGCTTGCGGATGATCTCCATTCATAGTTTTCTTTGTCGTTTCCGGTGGTAAAAATTTCAAAATTAACAGTATGCTGATCTTCCACACTATCTGCTATTGCAAATGCAAATGCAGCATCCAATGAAATGGAATCGCCGGCATTTAGATTACCAAGATCAAATACAGAATCAGTGATGGTAATGTAATTATCTTTTGCACGAAGTTTTACCATTATACTATTAGCATCGTATCCGCTACCCTCTTCTGCAAGATTTTTCATTTTTACATTCATGGTCAAAGCACTGCCATAATCTGGCATAGCATCTAAGGTGTAACTGTCTAGCCCCACGTAAGGGGCATCTGTGAACAAATCTATTGAGCCCTGATGGCGGTTTTTATTATGGGCAATTACTGAAATAGTGATTTGCTCCGGTGAGGTTACAGGATTAAAAAGCTGCACAATGGCATCCCCATTCTCATCCGCTACAGCGCGTCCTATAAGCGAATTGTTTTGAATCAATGCTATTCTGGCAAAGGGCGCATCTGTTTGAACACTAACCTGACTACTCTCAAAATAAATGGCTGCATTGTAATCAACCACCATATCAGTAGGCTGAGCAGTCCAGATATCCATGGATGGATCACCAAAAAGCGTAAGTTCATACGCGCACCAGCGCATAGCACCTTCATGACTGCTTATGAGGGCAATATTATCGCTTTTCGAATCGCTGTTAGCTTCACCAATAATGGTAATATCCTCACCAAATATGGCATCAAAAAACTGGCGGTCGTAGTATTGAGAAGCGCCATCGGTGCTGGAGTGTTGCGCCCATCCATAACGCGAATTCATAATACAGGCCACGGCTCCATTTTCAAAGTTGGTAAACTCTTCTGCAAAACAATCTTCATAGCCATAGGCTCCGTCTGAATTCCGGTTATCGAAAGATCCACAATAACATCCCTGTGAATAGTCAATTACAAAACCCCGTGTAATACCATCGTTTTGAAAATTAGAGGTTGTAATATTGCTGATATCCAAGGTCATATGATAAGTTACATTGCAATGTCCGAGATGATTCAACAGGTTAAGCCCATTGGTGCTAAACTCATCGTACACATCCTGGTGACTCCAGTCTTCATCTCGGTGATACAAGCGATTAATCTGAAAATTGTCTGAAAAACCCGTCGAAGTATACCCATGAGTTGAGGCCCCATCAGCAACTTCATCTTTATAATCTCCTCCGTAAGTCGGTTCGTGCCATAATAACTCACCGACCATCGTGGCTTTTTCAATATCTTCTACAACAGGCTGATCCTGGTACATAATAATTTTATTCATGAACTTTTCAAGTTCAAGCACTTCATCTGCAGCAATACGACCTACGTGTACTTCGGCCAATAAATCTTCCTCATCTGGTTCTCCATAAACGCCATCGCCATCGGTATCCCAATTACCGTCCAAACAAGAATAGTAAATATCGGCAGGGATGAAATCGTCTGTCATACCGTAGGCATCACCTATCATTCCTCGTGTTGGTACAATATTGTCATCTCCATCCCCATCGGCATCGCCGCCCAACACAACATACTTCAGGTTTTGATTTTGGTAATAATCAATGATACAGTTGCGTATTTTCTCAGGATTATCTATTCCTGAATATGTTGCATAAATATCATCTACCATTTGTGTCTCTACAATAAAACCTGTATTGGTTTTGTAGGTAATATAGTCTTCAAAACCCGGCAAAAGCGCTTCATTTGTAATTAGCAAAATATCGACACCTGATGTGGATTGTTCTTTTTTGTACGTGTATTGATTAATCTGTGAACGGTTTAAAACACGATCGATAATCCGTTGTTTAGCTCTGGAACGATCTTTCAAAAAATCCAGACTTTTTTGAGCTGCAGCAGTAGGTTCGGTAGTTATCTTTAATGTAACAGATTTAACAAATTTCGCCTTATTTTGGGTGGGAAAATATTCAACCGGGCAAAATGTAAATCCGCCAATTGCATGTCCGGCAAAATACTGAGTAGTTAAATTTGCAATAGGCTTCCCGGGATATGCGCCTTTTTGATTGTAAATTTCAGAATTTTCTTTTAACACATAGCGTTTTTCGGGTTTTTGTGAAAGCGGGAACTGCCGGCCGGCAGGAATAATGTGCAAAGATTTTAAATCCGGGTAATATTCAACTGATTTCAATTCTACACTAATCAGTTCATGACCCGGAGGAAGTAAAATCTCGGCAGCAAAGTGCGGCATATTCGGAGCACCTTCGGGTCCAAAATTATGACAATTGGGGTAAATGATCTCTGTGTAATTATTTTTCGCATTGAATTGCGGTTGTTCGAAGTTGAGGGTTTGTGTCAGGTTATCTGCACTAAGTTGCATACTAAACACAAGTCCTACAATCGTTGATAATAACGTGTAATTCATAAGAGTAATAGTTTAATGATAAAATAAAAAGAAAGATATCACAACTTAATAAGTGGGATAAATCTCATAGCTGTCAGCAAGTTAAGAATATAAAATTAATTTCAAATAGATTATGATTAATCTTTTACCACAAGGAATAATTATCTATTATATCTGTCTAGTAATAAACTCTTTAAAATGCATCAAAAACATTACTTAGAATCATTTTAATAAGAAACAAAAGTCATTTGCCTAAAATCAGCCTGAAACAATACAAATTTTGTTATTTAATGAAGTTCCGCAGCTTTATAAATAGATACTGTCTATAAAGTCGGTGTGTCCAGTGAATAAATTCCATTTTCAAGGCATTATTCGCAAGCCTCATAATATTCAAAGGTGCTCATGAACTCCCTTTGGTCGGTACGAAACTCAAAACCGTTGAGTCCGCGATTCATCGGGATGATGCGGTTTTGAGTGAGGGGAACCATCGGCCGCCAAAGGCTCGCCGACGGCGCAGCGCAGAACCTTTAGCTCACATCCACCATTAAAATAAAAGTGGTTGGATGTAAAATGGAGTTTATTGACGGACAAATAGTGATATCATGCATTTTGACTGATGCCTTCATACCGCAACTAACGGCGCTCATTCATCACGCTATCAAACGCTTTCAGATTTAAAGCAAGAAGCAAACCATGAATATAAAACTATAGAATCTTACTGTTTGATGGCGGTCAAAACCTCCTTTTGAACAATCCGTTTAATCGGGTAAACATTTTTTTGTGCATCCCAATAGGGCGTGCGACGGTAAAACCAGTTTAATTGAGACCAAGAGCTTTGTTTGGCTTCCGGGTTTTGTTCCAAAAACAGCTCAAACGCTTCGCGCAACTGCGGATCGCGTGCCAGCATCTCGCGCGCCATGCCTTCCATTACGTATGTTTCCGAATACTCTTTTTGTTCAAATATGGCATTGAAGAAGCCCCATTGTAAAAACGAATCGTTGCTTGCCGGCTCCATCATATATGCCAGTAAACGCGCTGCAGGCTGATCGGTGCGAACAAGAACGGAACCTGCCGGGAAAAGTGTAGTATCGTTGCGTTTGTGAATATCGAGCGTCGAAATTTTCATGCGGCCTTCACTGGGTGCATTTCTCCACACTACATCTGAAAAATAGTATGTTTCAACTGGTAGCTCAACCTGCGCGGTAAGTTCAATCATTTCTATACCATGAAGTTTTAGTCTGTGAATTACGTCGCTCCACTCCGGCGGAACAATGTATGCAACAGGTAGTTTTACTTTTTGTGAAGCCTGCGGATAGCGATAATAGGGCAAACGGAACGTTACCGGCTTATTATTATGATACTGAAACCAGTCGCCACCAGTTAAATCACTCTTCACCACATCATACTCTACCCCAAGAAAATCCACGGTATCGTGCTGCTGCGTGCTCTGGTATGATACTGGAAGAGAGTCGTTACGAAACGCACTGGTAGTAACAAATTCATCGGCTTCATCCACCAAATTTACAAGTTTTTGGCCGGTTTCGTTAAGTCGCTCCAACGTTAGGGTAATCATTTTTTTTGTGGCAAGCACGCGCTCTTTGTAAGGTTTGAGCATATGTGTTTCTATGAGCAACCCGGGACGGTTTTTTAGCGCCGTGTAGCCCGTCGATAACATTGGAGGCGCCGGCCTGCTGATAAGCCCACTGCGCGGATCGTGCCACGAACGAAACGAAACATATGGAAAAATGGGATATCCGGCTTCGAACATTCCCGCCTCAACATACGGCAAATACTCCTCAAGCTGCCATTCCGTAAGCGCATCGTCCATATTTCCGAAAGTTTCAAGCATGTATGTAATCGCATATTGATAATCGGCTCCATCGGTTGTATGGCAATCGATAAAAAAATCGGGAAACCAATGGTTATAAAGAGTCAGCCAAGCTTGCATGGCCGGGGCATCGGCCTTCACAAAATCGCGATTCAAGTTTAAGTTTGTGGCATTGGTGCGCCAACCCATTTTTTCGGGGCCATTTTGGTTAATGCGGTTATAAGAGCCAAACCGAACCAGGCCATCGGGGTTTACAACGGGCGCAAACAGAATGGAAACATTTTCCAGTAATTTGTGATGTTGTCCTTGCTCAAACTCTTTCAGCAGCAACATCATAGCATCGTTACCATCGGGTTCGCCCGGATGAATATTGGCCTCAACAAATAAAATCATGCGGCCATGTTCCCGAATTTGGGTGGGATCGCTTAATCCGTCTTTATCCAAAATCAACAAAGGAAGATCATACCCCCGGGAACTCTGCCCATAGGTTTTGTAACTCACCAAAAGCGATGCGCGACTGATGGCTTCGCAAAACTCGATGGTTTCGGTATAAGTTGCCGTTCGCATTCCACCCGAAAGCTCAAAAGCCAAAGGAAAATTGAAATGACCTTGCTCCTTATTGCCACATGATGTAAGCAATATACTAATCATGAAAATATAGAAAAATCGCTGCATATCTTTTATTTTTTTTACAATTACAAAATTAGCACAAGGAATATCCTTCCGAAAGGAAAAACAAAAAATGATTCAAAAGCGTACACCAAACCACAATTCTGTTAAATTTGTATATATTAAGGTTTTACTGGAACCACATTTGAAGAAATAATTTAAAATTCTACATTATGAAAAGAACAATGACTCTTCTAATGCTCATCTTTGCAGCTATAATGGCTCATGCTCAACTTATTAACATAGTGAGCGTAAAGCAAAACGACAATCAGGTAACGATTTCTTACGATATGGTGGGAATTCGCGGAGCACAAGACATTTCGATACTTTGTAGCACAAATGGAGGTGCCAACTTTCATGTACCGGTAAAAACAGCCTCCGGAGATATTGGCCAGGGCGTACAGCCCGGCGGACGCAAAACAGTTGTTTGGGATGTACTTAAAGATGTACAATCGTTGCACACAAACGAAGCTGTATTTAAAATTTCGGCCACTCCATCGGCATCGAACAATACAGGTGGGGGAAGCTCTACAGGCAGTTTCACAATGGATTTTGATGGAATGACACTCAAGGTTAATTCGATTAAGCGTACAGGCGATGCCGTTAAATTCGCGTTTAAACTAACAAGTACAGGATCAGATCAGGAGGCATTCATTCACAAAAACCACGTACGAATGATTGATAATGAGGGCAATGTGTACGACAGCGAAATAAAAATAAGCCTCGGAAGCGCCGTAAGGGAATCGTGGGTGCGACAAAACCTGATAAAGGGAGTACCCATGAAGGGCGAACTTCAGTTTGATAACATTCCCAAATCGACAAAGGAAATTGCGGTTTTAGAAATGCGAATAAACAGCACAAGCCAACAGCAACGTCAAATTTCAATACCACAAAACCAACAAAACCAACAAAATGTGCAATATTAAATCATATTTACTGGCCATTTTTATAGTGGCCACAGGGCTTACACAAGCTCAAACCGTAGTCGGATACTCACAGAGTGTCCCGATAGAAATACGCCCACAAGGTATAATTACTGCTGTATCGAGCTCAACAGCCATCCATATCGGCTCGTTGGGCAATGCCATTTCAGCCATTTCGCAGCCCGTTGCCATCGATATTCCGGAATCGGTAATTCACCAACGCCCGAAAAAAGGAAAGCCCAAAACCAACATATCGGGGCAAGTCGATGTAAATAAAAATATTCCTTCAATCAACGTTTCGAGCCCAAACACGTTGGTATTAATTATTGGAAATGAAGACTACGCTTCGAAGCAAACAGGCTTAGACAATGAGGTAAATGTAGCATTTGCAACCGACGATGCGCGTATCTTAAAGCAATACATGACCAAAACTCTCGGGGTGCCGGAACGCAATATTCAGCTTTTAACAAATGCCGGGCTGGTAGATATGAAACGGGCTATCAACAAATTAAAATTACTGATAAAAAATTACAGAGGAAAGGCCAATGTAGTGGTTTACTACGCCGGTCACGGATTACCGCACGAATCGACACGTGAACCTTACCTGATACCGGTAGACGTTAGTGCCAACGATCTGAACATGGCCATTAAGCTCAACGATTTGTATGCCGACCTGACGGCTTTTCCATCGCAAAAAGTAGTGGTGTTTCTCGATGCCTGCTTTAGCGGAGGAGCCAGAGAGCAGGGACTATTGGCCGCCCGCGGTGTGAAAATCAAGCCGCGAGAAGAGCAAATACAAGGGAAACTGGTTGTATTTGCCGCCACAAGTGGCAACCAATCGGCGTTGCCATACAAAGAAAAGCAACACGGGTTGTTTACCTATTTCCTGCTTAAAGCGCTGCAAGACAATAAAGGACAAATTAACCTTGGCGATTTATCAGAATACCTGATAAAAGAAGTTGGAATACAATCACTTATAATTAATTCCAGAGAGCAGAACCCTACGGTAAATAAGAGTCCTTCGGTGAAAAATGAATGGTACAACTGGATGCTGTATTAACAACCATTTATAAAATACAGAAGAAATAGTGAGGGGTTGACAAAAAGCAACTTCTCGCTGTTTTTTTTGATTTTATTTGAAAATGATTACAAAACTGCACTGAAACCGATAAAACACCATGCTACCTACTACAGAATCTATTATTACGAAGCTCAAAGCCCTACAAAACGAGCAGCGACGTACAATGGCAATGCGAAACTTCCCCACAAAACTTGAAATTATCGGGGTAACCTCGCCCGACATCAAGAAAACTGTAAAAGAAACCATTGCCAAAACAAACGAATACAGCATTGCCTCGAAAAAAGAACTTGTGTGGGATTTGCTCCAAACAAATTACCACGAATGCCACCACCTGGCCTATCATTTTTTAGAGCAGGAGAAAAAAACACTTGATGCGCTAACAGCTAAAGAGTGCAAAAGCTACGCTGTGTGTATCGATAACTGGGTGCTGTCTGACACGTACTCCACATTTATTTTGGGCGTACTTTGGCGCAACGGCCGTATTACAGACGAATATATCAACCAACTGGCAAACGGCGACGATGTGTGGAAGAAACGATGTGCCCTTGTGAGCACCGTGGCACTGAACCAAAAAGCACGAGGCGGCACAGGTGATGTGCCGCGCACCATAGCGCATTGCAAAAAAGCAGTAGCCGATAAACGCTCAATGATTGTTAAAGCACTATCGTGGGCATTGCGTGTGCTCATTCAGCACGATTCTACAGCAGTAAAAAACTTCCTGAACAACTATGAAAACGAACTACATAACCAAGTAAAAAGAGAAGTAACCAACAAACTAAAAAGCGGACTAAAAAATCCGAAGAACTAGTGTTGTATCAAGGGATCAGTTGAGAAAGTTGTGGACTCTTTTTAACTAATCTTTTTTTCTTAACAAAAAAAGATACAAAAAAGTCAAGATCAAATTACGCTTCAACCCGCTCTGTTCAATAAATTAAAT
>JAQICA010000060.1 GCA_027858775.1 Salinivirgaceae bacterium
TGGTTTGGGATTATCAATAGCCAAAGAAAATGCCGAATTGCTTGGCGGTAAAATAAGACTTCAATCCGAAAAAGGAAAAGGTTCGACTTTTATTATTACAATTCCCTACAAGCCAGTAAATGAAGAACTGTCAAAAGATAATAACAAAAGAAAAATAATAGTAAAACAAGATAAATACACAATATTAATAGTTGAAGACGAAGAAATTAATTATTTGTACATTGAAACATTACTTGAAGATGAAATTGAAATAAATTGTAATATTCTTCATGCCAAAAATGGACAAGAAGCAGTTGATATTTGCAAAGGAAATTCAGGAATTAACTTTGTTTTAATGGATATAAAAATGCCAATAATGAATGGTTTTGAAGCCACTAAATTGATAAAAGAATTTCTGCCAAATTTGCCAATTGTAGCACAAACAGCCTATACAGCAGACGAAGATAAAGAGAAAGCATTTTCGGCAGGTTGCGATGATTTTATTTCAAAACCGATAAGTGAAGAAATGTTAAATGAAATGTTAAATAAATATCTGATGAGAAAAAATAGGCTCTAAAGGATTAGATGGCCGATATGCCAATAGCCAACCGGAGCAAGCAAAGTCAGGCATAATGTAATTAATCTGTTTTGATTGAATTATTTCACAAGTCAAAAAAGGAAATTGAAGATAAAAACAGGATCTCTAAAAAATTCAAATAAAGGCGGATTTTATTATAGCTAAAAACACAAGGCAAACCTCAAAAAATGTAGCGTCATTAGCAGCAAAAATATTGAACGATGATAATTCATCACAAATTGCTAAAAAACTTGCAGGTTCAGCATTATCACAAAAAAGTACAAGTAAGCAAACTGGAAGTAAAATGGAATATCCTGCATCAATGGTTCTTCGGAGTTCTAAATATAATCTGCCTTTGAAATCCGGAACTCCGTTTTTTGCTGCTGTTTCATTTATTTTCCCCAATGGTTTTCAATATTGATTGGGTATTTCTCCTTTTGTGCTGGTAAAAGTTGTAATTTTGGCGTTAAAACAACCATATGCAACCAAAACATAAAGCACAAGCCGGCACTTTTGAGTCCGGCGATATGATGGTACTCATAGAGCCCAAAGAGCAAGACGGGGCAAACGTTATTGAACTCTCGTCGAATGTGAGCAAACAGTTTGGCCCGCAAATAGAAGCACTCATAAGTAAAGTGCTTGAGCAGTACAATCTTACCGGGGCGCACGTAATTGTCAAAGACAAAGGGGCGCTGAATCCTACCATCGAGGCGCGTGTGGAAACGGCCGTAAAACGATCGCTCGATTTGCAGAAAGGAACCTTGTAAATATCATTCCGAAAAAAATTGTATCATGTCAAATAGTTCAATAAAAAAGCGCAGAACCATGTTGTACATTCCGGGGAATAACCCCGCCATGTTGCAGCAAGGGGGCGTTTACGGCGCCGATAGCGTTCTGCTCGATTTAGAAGATGCCGTTGCACTTAACCAGAAAGATGCTGCCCGCATTTTGGTGCGTAACATGTTAAAATACAACGACTACTATAATTGTGAAGTAACAATTCGTGTAAATCATATCGACACGCCTTTTGGGGCAACCGATTTGGAAGAAATTGTGCCTTTGCAACCGCATGCCATCAGGCTGCCTAAAACGGAAACTGTGGAAGAGTTGGGAAGGGTATTGTCGTTAATCGAAAACATTGAAAAGCACCATGGATTACCCCACAATGCCATGAAAATTCATGTAATGATTGAATCGGCTTTGGGCGTGCAAAATGTGTACGAGCTGGCATCATTCGCGCCTCGTATCGATGCTATAACCATTGGTGGACAAGATTTAACCGCCGATATGCAAATAGAAAAATCGAAAGACAACTATGGAATCGACTATGCCCGCAAACGCATTGTAATGGCGGCAAAAGCGACAAAAATTGATGCCATGGATACGGTTTTTACCGATACCGAAGATGAAGAGGGACTTCGGGAAGAAACGTCGTACATCAAAAAAATTGGCTTTACGGGAAAAGCAGTTATTAATCCGCGGCAAATCAACATTGTAAATGAGGTGTTTACACCTACTGAGGAGGAAATACGGAAAGCTTACCGAATTGTAAAAGCCTATTACGAAAATAAGGCAAAAGATATTGGCGTATTTGCCGTCGATGGCAAAATGGTCGATGCTCCGGTTGTTACCCGCGCCATGTACACATTGGCTTTAGCCGATATTGAATACGAACCCACAAAATAGGCCAATGATTTTTTGTAGCTATTTATTTCTACTTTGCACAATTATAAAAGTGACCAAAGTAAACCGAATTAGCTAATGAAAACGAGTTGATTTTTCGGCTTTCTCTCTTTAGGGACGGGGCAAAAAAAGATGAAAAATCAATTTTTGATTTAATCTGATAAAGTAGAATTAGTGTCTCTTAAGAATACCATTTTTTATGTACCCAGTAATAAAATTTCAGGAACAAGACTTTTTCTTTTTGAAAATCAAGGCGTCAGCCAGCTGGCGGATAAATTTTTTCAAAATGAACATAACGCAGTTATTGGAGTTTTCTTACGGGCACCTAACGTTTAAGACTTACCATTATGATAAAAAATGCACTCGACATACTTATTCCCGAAGAGCTTGAAGGGCTTGGCAAGTTGGAACCTTTCCTGGGAACCTGGGAAAAACTGAAAAAAGGATGGATGGACGAAAAAACCGTACCTCCATCCATAAAAGCATGTATGCCACATTCATCGAAAATGTGCAACTCGCTGGAGGAAGCAATTTTAAAGTGTAACCCATATAACGGAATGACGGTTTCGTTTCATCACCACCTACGCAGTGGCGATGATATTTTAGTGCGTGCCATGGATATTCTGGCCAATATGGGCATTAAAGATATTATACTTGCCTCGTCGTCGTTAACCTCGGCGCACGAAGCCATTTTGCCTTACATCGAGAATGGAACGATTACACAAATTTACAGCTCCGGAATTCGGGGAAAAATTGGCGAGGCCGTTGCACGTGGTGCACTGCAAAAACCATTTGTGATTCACTCGCATGGTGGTCGTGTGCGGAGTATTCAAACAGGAAAAATTAAGATTGATCTCGCTATTTTGGCCGCTGCTGCCGCCGATGAAGAGGGCAATGCCACCGGAACGCACGGTCAATCGGCATTTGGTTCCATGGGGTATGCCATGATCGATGCCTGGTATGCACGGCAAGTGGTGATTGTAACCGATAATCTGGTCGAATATCCATGCGTACCACCTTCAATCAGACAAAATTACGTCGATTATATTGTTGAAACAGACAGTATCGGCGATGCCAAAAAAATTGCCTCGGGGACTACACGCATTACCAAAGCTCCGCTCGATTTGCGTATAGCAAAAATTGCTGCCGATACCATTGTTCATTCCGGATTGTTTAAAAATGGCGTATCGTTTCAGGTAGGAGCGGGCGGTGCATCGTTGGCAGTGGCCAAATTTGTACGCGAAGCCATGAAAAAACACGAAATTAAAGGTTCGTTTTTACTTGGAGGTGTTACTTCCTATGGCGTCGATATGCTTAACGAAGGTCTTTTTCGCGCCGTTTTCGATGTGCAGTCGTTCGATGCTGCCGTAAGCAGTTCGTTAAAAGAAAATCCGTATCATATCGAAATTCCTGCCGGGTTATATGCCAATCCGTACAATTGTGGTTGCATGATTAATAAGCTCGATGTAGTTGTTTTGGGGGCACTTGAAGTGGATGTCCATTTTAATGTAAATGTTATTACAGGCTCCGAAGGCGATGTAAGAGGAGCTTCGGGCGGACATTCCGATACGGCTGCCGGGGCTAAACTTACGGTTGTGGTGGCTCCGTCGTTCCGGGGGCGCTTACCCATTATCAAAAAAAGGGTCAATAACGTGGTTACGCCCGGTGAAAGCGTCGATGTGGTAGTAACCGAACGGGGAATTTGCGTGAATCCGAAAAATGTGAATCTGGAAGCAACGTTGAAAAAAGCAGGTTTGCCGGTGATTCCCATTGAACAGCTGGAGCGCGAAGTAGATCGGATTACGGGTGTGCCCGATCCCATTGAGCATACGGACAAAGTGGTTGGCGTAATTGAGTACCGCGATGGAACCATTATCGACACCATCAAGCAAATAAAATAAAAGAGGGAAAGTGTGCTAACAAAAAATTCGGTATTAAACGATTTGCTTGTCGCCAAAGAACAATTGGTGGAACAGAAACTGCTGTGCGCACGAGAAAATCATAAACCGATAGTAAGTCTGACGCTTAATATTCCAGGCTGGCCAAAAGATCTGGCTGGTGCCGATGCGTTTTTCCATAAAATGTTGTCCGGTTTTTATGTGTTTGCAAAAGCGCAACGCATTTTCATGGATGAGTGCCAACTCAGAACTGGAAAATCAGCCGTTGGAAACTACTTTTATGCACCCGTAGATTTTGCCGAAAGCATTGAAAACTTAAAACGAATTACTGAGCAGTTTGAGCACCAACATGCACTGGGGCGCTTTATCGATGTAGATGTAATGAGTGCCAATGGAGACTACATTAGCAGCGGTAAGCAAAAACAATGTTTTATTTGTGATGAGCCGGCAAACGATTGTAGACGGTTGCAGCAGCATTCAGTTGAGCAACTGCGTGGTTTCATGCAAAATAAAATGCTTGACTGGTTAAAAATGCAGCAAAAGATTACACGCGCAAAGCTGTTGTCTGAATACACGCTATTCGCCCTTTTGGCAGAAGCGTCACTATTTCCGAAACCCG
Source organism: Salinivirgaceae bacterium (assembly GCA_027858775.1). Lineage (GTDB taxonomy): Bacteria > Bacteroidota > Bacteroidia > Bacteroidales > Salinivirgaceae > Salinivirga. The sequence goes on from JAQICA010000060.1 coordinate 4,757, forward strand.
GGTTAGTATCGCCTGTCGATTGTGGAGCTCATACCGATATGGACTACAACACGTTTCTGGTTTCTATTTCGCGGTTGATGCCGGAGTTGAGTGCATTCTACACAAGTGCGCTGAGCCGCGGGGAGCCCTTTTCTGTAGCGCAATTGCGTGAACTCGGTGTGCGGGCAGAAAATGCCATGTTCGAAGGTACGCAACAGATTAACACCCATAAAGGCGCCATATTTTTGTTTTTACTTGCAGGCAGCGCCATCACAAATTTGCTTCGGCAAAACCTGTCCCTTTCCGATGAAAATATTCGTAATGAATTATTTAAAATTGCCGATTATTTTACGAATGATCCGGCCATTGCAAAAGATGTAACCAACGGCAATGCAGTGCTTCGAAACTTTCCAATGCAAAAAGCAGGTATCCGTAATGAAGCCGCTTCTGCTTTGCCCACCGTTTTTAAATATGGGTTGCCCGAGCTTCGCAAGTCGGGTTACCATCAAAATTTGCCTGTTGGCAAACGAAATCGTGCGTTATTTCGAACGTTGCTTACAATTATGCAAGTTAATTCCGATAGTAACGTCATACATCGGGGCGGCATTGGCAAACTAGAAACAGTACAGCAAAAAGCAGCATATAGCTATAATGCGTTAATTAATAACCAAATGAGTCCTTACGAGGCGTTTTGTACATGGTGTAAAAACGAAAATATTTCGCCTGGAGGCTCGGCCGATCTGTTGTCGGTGTCTATTTTCATTTATCTTTGTCAGCAAAACACAAATTTTTCAGTCTATGAGCTTTGAAAACGCAGAATTTAGAGAGGAAACACTCGATATAGAAAATCCGTACGACGTAAAGTTCGTTTCGGAGTTTTTAGCGAAACTCGACTTTGATTACGATCCTCGTTTGGTCGATTATACCATGGTGCTCTACACGTTGAACAACGAGATTATTGGTACCGGATCGTATCAAAATCATATTTTAAAATATGTAGCTGTAGCTAAAAAATACCGTGCCACAGCAGCATTTTCACAAATTGTTACGCATTTAATGGATCGGTTGCTCCAAAAACACAAACATATATTTGTGTACACGCTTCCGCGAAATACTCAGGTTTTTGAAGGACTTGGATTTACTGAAATTGCCACGGCACCTCCACTTTTTTCGGTGTTGGAATTTGGGTACGAAAACATCAAAACGTATCAAGATTATTTGCGAAGTAAGAAAATGGACGTTTCTACTGGTCCGGTTTCTGCATTAGTGGTCAATTGCAATCCGTTTACCAATGGACACAAATATTTAATTGAAAAAGCAGCAATGGAGAGTCGTGTCCTATACTTGTTTGTTGTAGAGGAGGATAAGTCTAGTTTTCCATTTTCTGTACGCTGGAATCTCATCGAGGAAGGAACAAAACACCTGCCCAATGTAGTGATGTTGCGAGGTGGGCATTATGTGGTGTCAGGAATTATTTTCCCATCGTATTTTATTAAAGATCAGCCGCAAAGCCAAATTTCTCAAAAACAGGCAGAGCTCGATATTCGCACATTTATTCGCTACATAACACCTGTTTTAGGCATTGAAAAACGCTACGTGGGAACAGAAAACTACTGTAAAACCACAGCAGCCTATAATGATGCCATGAAAACATTTTTGCCACCCGTAGGTATTGAGCTTATTGAAGTACCACGCTTGCAATTATCGAATGCTGCCGATGAGGAACAAATCGTAAGCGCATCGATTATTCGTCAGGCAATTAAAAACAATGAATTAGATCAATATTTGCAATTTTTGCCCGAATGTACTAAATCGTTTCTTCTCAGCGAAGAGGGGATGGCTGTTCGCCGGAAAATTGAAGAGTCGGAGGGAAGGCATTAACTGGTGGTTTGCCAAAATATAATGGGTTGAATGACTTGTAGCTTTGAGCGTTGTTGGGCGTGGCAATATTGTTCTGTTTCCAATACTGGTAAGCATAATTTCGCCTTTACGAGACTTTTTGGCATTGTTAATATTTTATGATGCCTTTTTTTGCATGTTTTTGTTCCATTTTTATCATTACCTGTTATTTCTTGTGTGTCCAATCTATTAGCCGGTTTCTTTATTGTTGCTCGTTTTTTTTACTGTTGAACCTGTATCATTTTCGAACACCGCATGTCCGCTTCGGCCAGTTTCTTTAGCTATCTTAAATACCGTTAATGGTTTATAATTAGTTAGTTGGGCGTAATGGCATACTATTCGTTTTGGAATGTCATTATTAACCTTTAACCCACTATCATGAAAATTATTAAAACAATTACGCTCATTGCCGTTGTGATGCTGGCAGGCGAGGCTCTATCTCAGGATGCCGAACAAGTTAAACGTGTTGTGAAAAAATTATCGTCGGAGAAATATCACGGGAGAGCTTATACAAATAACGGTGCCGATAAAGCTGCAAAGTACATTCAGAAAGAATTTAAACGTGCGGGACTGAGTGATGTTGGCAATTGGTTTCAACCTTTTGAATTTGAGTTAGGCCGAATTCATACGGCCCGCTTGTCTGTTAATGACCGTGAACTGGTTCCGGGAGCTGAGTTTGTTGCCCGAAGGAATTGCCCGTCTATTAAAGGCCAATTTAATGTCTATTATGCATCGCCGGAAGTTTTTGCGTCTATCGAAAAGATGAATCAGTTTCTGGATCGCGATCTGGAAAATTGTTTTGTAGCACTGGATTATGATGATTTGAAGCATAATAGAAAGAGCTACGACAGTACAGTAAATTTGTTGTTCAAAGGAAAGACCGACAAATTTATTATGTTGCAGGATGCGGAAATTAAAGATTTTGTGGTGTATGGCCGACGAAAAGCGAATCGTGTTGTGGTTTCTATTCGCAAAAAGGCTTTTCCAAAAAATACCGGAAAGCTGACAATTGATCTGGAAACTTCTTATGGTGCTGTGCAGGCAAAAAATGTATTGGGTTGGTATGGTGCTGCTTCAAAAACCGATTCTACTATTATTTTATGTGGACATTACGATCATTTGGGCGAGATGGGACCCGATGCCTGGTATCCCGGTGCCGACGATAATGCTTTGGCCATTGGTTCACTCATTGAAATTGCGAATTACCTGACAAAAAATAAAGTTGAACTCAATAAAAATATTCTATTTGTGGCGTTTAGTGCTGAAGAAGCAGGTTTGCTTGGGGCAAAACACTTTGTCGCCAATTTGCCAATCAACAAAGACCATATTTCATATACCATAAATCTCGATATGATAGGTTTTGGAAATAGTGGATTGTACGTGTGGAATGGTGAAGCCGAAAAGCGAATTGCCGGCAAACTGGAAGCAATAAATAATCAAAAACAATTGATTGATTCGTTGTTTATCAAGGAGAATAATCCCAACAGCGATCATTTTCCAATGGTAGAAAGTGGTATTCCCGCTGTGTTTATAACCACCGGGACCAAACCCTCGGTACATTACCATACTGTTTTCGATACATTCGAAAATACCACTTTTGCAAAAATTGAAGAAATAATGAAACTGGTTATTGAATTGGTCAAACAAAGTTAATTCTCAATGCTGTAGCGGGCGTTTCCCTGCCCATGATGTGCGTTGCTGAATTAGCATTCAGACCAGTCGCGGTGTGAGTAACCGAACGGGTAGTACTGGCGTTGTTGCTTTTGTTCCTGTTTGTTAATGCCCTCGCGCTGCGACTATTGGATACACATCGATGTATGTTAATCTCGTTTGTTCGCAGCCAAACATTTTGCCGGAATAGTGCATATTCCGCCGATGTGCTTCATGCAAGAGGAGTCTCTACGTTCAATGGAATAAAAAATTTGCTTATATATTCTTGATTTTATGTAACGAATTCGTTACATTTGCGTTATGAGAGATATAGACATTACAGAAAATTGCTTGAACTTTGTCGATTCGCAGGGAAAAAGAGTTTCTGATAAGTTTTTTCAGTTGATTGAGATTATTGGAGAAGTTAAAATTGTTCATGCCAATTTTGTGAAGAAAATTAAGAATTCAAGGTTTTATGAGCTGAGAATAAAAGCTGGAAACGAATATCGGGTGTTGATTTTTGCAATTGACCATTTGAATTTTTCTGAATGTACTAAGGCTGTTTGTTTGAATGGATTTATAAAAAAAAATCGAACAAAGCTTATAAAAAAGCAATCAAGGAAACAGAAAGAATTTTAGAGGAATATTTAAAAAGAAAGGAATTATGAAAACAATGAAAGCTAAGGACTTGTTGGCAAAACGCTACGGTCAAAAAGGTTTGGAAAGTCGAGAGAAGTTCCGAGAAGACGCATATTCCTATTATTTCGGAGAGATTATAAGAAATAGACGGAAAGAATTACATATGAGCCAAGAAAAGTTGGCAGAGGCTGTAGGAAAAAAACGGCCCTATATTTCTCGGATTGAAAATGGTGAAGATGTTAAAATTTCAAATCTACTATTGGTTGCAAACGCATTGAATTTGTCGATACAACTAATACCAAGATAAGCTGATGCTTGCACCCCTTTGAGGTTATTCGGTAGATTTGCAAATGCACTACTCAGCACAAAAGCCGATCCTGACGACCATTTTTTTCGTTTTTTGTACGGCCAATTTGGAAATGCTACAGCCCAAGGGCTGCCAGCAATAGCCTACGGGAATGTATTTTTAAAATATATAGCCCCAATGAATATTGAACCACACCTTATTTTCGCTATTAAGCACAAACTCCATGCGACCAACCCAATCATAATAAGTTAGTAAATCGAAGCCCAATCCAATGCTTACAGGCGTTATTTCATCGCTTTGGCGAACAATGTTGTTTCCATAGCCAATTTCGGTAAACCCATTGATGTAAATTGCAAAATACGGAGAATTGAATTTTTCTGATACGACTTGTTTTATATGAATAGTTCGACGTTTTAGTAGTGTATATTTCAATTGTAGCCGATTAAGTATCAGTAAATCGTTGTGGAATGCATAGTCTTCAAACCCTCTGATGTACCAGGTTTTTCCGGGACCAATATACAGGAAATGAGGAAAATTTTGTGTAAATGATACATAACTGTTAATACCGTAAGAAAATGTCCATCGGTTATGTAGCTTGTGGTGCGTACTCATTTCGACATCAACATATATGTAAGGCTGCTTACTTAATCCCGATTCTGCATTCAGCTGTATTTTCTGTCCCTGAAGCGGATAAACGATATAATCGCCCCGAAAATACTTAAACCTATATCCAAGATTCAAATAATCCGACGTTGGCCGAACTGTTTCTCCAAACAAACTGTCGATACTCCTGTGATAATCAAATCTACGATATCCGGCATAAAAAGCATGCCGCTTGTAATATCCCTGCCGCCACAGCAGACTGGCCAGAAATCGTTGTTCGTAGTAAATATATCGATCCGATTCTAATGTAACGTATTGTCGATCACTAATTTTATGATGAAGTTCTTTCTGTTGAAAATAAGCCACATCAACTGTTCCGCCTAGGTTTCGGTAACGAGTCAATTGTGGGAAAATGTATTCTACTCCATACATTTCTCTGATTCCCCTTCGCAGCTTCAGGCGCACCTTTTCGTTTTTTCCTCTGAAATTTCGCTCTTCAAGTATGATACCGTAATTCAAATAGTCAATCTCTTTGCGCCGTAGCCACGATGCAAAGTTTGGGTCGGCATATTCGAAAATTGGAATTGGCCATAAGTACCAACGCTCCTGTACGGTTATAATAATGTTAAGTAGATTGTGATGCTCAATGTAGTCGATATCGACATCGTGAAACAAGCGGGTGTTTATTAAGTTTTCAGTTGATTTATGTAGTTCCCTTTTAAGATCTGTAATAGTATCGCCCTCCCTGAAGGTGAGCTCTATGGCTAAAACGTAGTCTTTGGTTTTCTGGTTTCCAATGTATTCTATTTGGTTAACTACAAATACCCGGCTATTTTGGGCTGTTGTAAATTCACTGGAAATGAGTAGCATGCAAAGAACAATACTTAAATTCCTTATGATTTTTCGTGTAAACAGCGAGCCTAGTGTCGTCTGCCCAGCTTTTTTGGGCATCTTCCTGAATTTGCGGGCAGGAATAATGGAATTTACGCTTGTAAGTCGAGATAAAAACATCAAAATCCACATCAGATATCTAAATATTGCATAAAAGCATCAAATCGGTCTTGTATTACGGTATTCATCTTGTCGTCGGGCACAAAAGAGGCATTTACCTCATAATCATACCGTTCGAATGTTCGTAATATAGATGTTAAATCACTTTTATTCACTTTTAATGTTACTCGAATTCGCATGGATTCAGGTATGTTGGAAACGTAACACGAAAGAATTCGTGCATCGTTACCTTCAATAATTTGAGCAATTTCGCTTAGCGAATAATCGTTGGTGTGCATTTCAAGAATAACCACACCACCGGGCATATCGGTGGCAAAAAGCTCTGCAAAAGTTTGTACAACCGTTGGCAATGTAATTAAACCAAGAAAAACATTGTTGCTTTTTACTACCGGCAAAGCCGTAAGTCTGTGGCGAATAAATATATCGATGAGTTCGTAAAAGTGCATGTGCGGCTGCGCATATGCGTTTAGGAATTTACTCTCTAGTTTCTTAACGGGTTCTTCAAATATATTGGCATCATAAATCATGTTGTCTGAAATAATGCCCATAAAACGGTTGTTTTCGACAACGGGGAGATGCGAGATACGAAAAACTTCCATCCAACTTAAAGCTGTATTGCAATAGTCAACAGGCTTTAGTGGCGGCACTACGTCAGACATGATTTGTTCTGCTGTCATAATTGAAAAAATATTACATTTGCACTTCTAAAGTAAGTAAATCCTACGGTAAAAAAAATATTTATGACTAGATTAAGTGTAAACATTAATAAAATAGCAACCATACGCAATGCCCGTGGTGGCAATATGCCCGATGTAAAACAGGCCGCAATATTTTGCCAAAATCATGGAGCTCAGGGTATAACCGTGCATCCACGCCCCGACGAACGCCATATTCGCTACAGCGATGTGCATGATATAAAGCCCATAATTACTACCGAATTTAATATTGAAGGCTACCCCACCGAATCGTTCATGGAACTTGTGCTCGCTGCCGAGCCACATCAGGTTACATTGGTTCCCGACGCACCCAGTGCAATTACCAGTAATGCAGGATGGGACACGGTTACACACAAAAACTTTCTGACAACTATTATTGCGCGTTTGCAAAATGCAGGTATTCGCACCTCCATATTTGTTGGAACCGATACGGAACTGATAAAACATGCTGCCGATACTAAAACAAATCGCGTGGAGCTGTATACAGAACCTTACGCCAATGATTTTCCACTGAATAAAGAAAAAGCTGTTGCTCCATTTGCGAAAGCAGCAGAGGTGGCACTTCAGTGCGGATTAGAGGTGAATGCCGGACACGATTTAAACC
>JAQICA010000140.1 GCA_027858775.1 Salinivirgaceae bacterium
GTTCTTAAACGATTCAAAATTGACGATAATAGCACCGCTATATGAGGAGATTTTGAAGAAGTGTAAGGGCTCAAGACAAAAAAACATCCCGAAGGATAAAACTTAAACAGTTTCTTAAAAGCACACAAAAAGAACGGGAGGTATACCAGGCAAACAAAGTATCGCGCACAAAGTTAAAATACAGGTACTTGAACGATATTGAACATGAGAGGTACAGCTACTCTTGGGTGTCGTGCGAAGAAACAAAAATCCGCTTATCCGATAATTTGGAAGAAACGCGACGGTTTGTTTACATCACCAATATTGCCCAAAAAGTAGAAGTCATAAAGAAAAAGGTAGAATTTATTAATCCCCGAATTGATGTAAACGCTTGTATTATTTGGATATAAATAAAATTCCCCGCCGGTAAAACAACTGGCAGGGAATAGTATCAATGGTTAATGGATAGTTCTTATTTTTGAACAATAATCATAGTCGATTTACTAATATTTCCAGCCACAACTTTAACCATAAATATGCCATTCGACAAATTATTTACAGCTAAATCAAATGTGTTGCTCCCGGAATTACTTGTTACAAAGTTTTTGCTTATAACCGAACGGCCTTGTAAATCGAATACCTGCACCAAAACTTGCTCGCCTGCAATCGCCGATATATTAACTTTTAGCACATCGGCAACCGGGTTGGGGTACATGCTTATATTATCATTAACAACTTCCGGTTCGCCTATAATAGCCGACTTGGTTGTTGCTTCTGTAATCACCACATCATCGATATAAACAGAGTTGTCGTTTCCGCCGAGCAAAAACCTAAACTTGTTATTAGCATCCGTTGTGGTGCAATCAAAAGTATAGGGGCCATAAGTGCTTAAAGTAGGCGTAATGGCAATGCTCGATTCTGTTTTCCAGGTGCCTGCGGGCGACTGGAACATAAATCCAATGTTACGATTGTTATATGAAAGGGCTTTAAATGTAATGTCGTATGTTTTGCCTGCCGTAATGGGCAACGATTGCATCAATTGTATATGCCAGTTGGTTGTTCCGCCATTCGTAATGTATGCTCTACAAACTTGGTTCGAACCCGATGTGATGGAACCAAAACTAACAGTAGTACTGGCATCATTCCAGGTAGTCCAGTCGGTCATGCCATCTTCGAAGCCGGAGTTGGTAATAAGATTGCCCGATGGAGCTTCTTCTATCACCACATCATCGATATAAACAGAGTTGTCGTTTCCGCCGAGCATAAACCTAAACTTGTTGTTGGCATCCGTTGTGGTGCAATCAAAAGTATAAGGCCCATAAGTGCTTAAAGTAGGCGTAATAGCAATGCCCGATTCTGTTTTCCAGGTGCCTGCGGGCGACTGGAACATAAATCCGATGTTGCGATTGTTATATGAACTGGCTTTAAATGTAATGTTGTATTTTTTGCCTGCCGTAACGGGCAACGCTTGCATTAGTTGAATATACCAATCAGATGCTCCGCCATTAGTAATGTATGCTCTACAAACTTGGTTCGAACCCGATGTGATGGAACCAAAGCTAACTGTTGTACTGGCATCATTCCAGGAAGTCCAGCCAGTCATGCCATCTTCGAAGCCGGGGTTGGTTATCAGGTTTGTGCCGCCGCCACCACCACTGAAATCTTCGGGTTGTGCATTAAACCAAATCTCCAAGTCATCCCAATAAACGTCCATGGTCTTTCCTTGGTTTTTAAACCAATCAATAACTCTGCCTTCTGTATAAACTTTCATTGGCCCCCATGATGTAAGACCATCTGGCGTATATCCTGTAGCAGGGCTAGCAGTCATCATAGCTTGGTCAACAATTACATGTTTTATTCCATCCACCGTTAATGCTAAATAGAAACGTCCAGTCTGATTATCACCTTCTTTTATATAGATTTCTTGTGTAATCCATTTTCCAAAAGGCAATGGGAAATCGGTAGGAAAAACATCCCATTCAGGTGGGTACTGCATAATAGGATATTTAGCAACTACTCCCATATACAATTGTCCATTAATCTTTTTTATTTCCACCTCGTTTCTTTGCTCCGAACGTGGTGTATATCCTCCACCTGCAAGTGGTGCATCCCACGATAGATCATTGCGGTATTCCTGCAATACAAACCAGCCGATATCGTCGGTTGGTGCATCAAAAACCTGAAAACTGGGAGATAAATACATGCGGCATTTTTGATACCATTCCCTTTGATACCCCCCAGTAGGTGCAACGTGTGTGTTCATTAATTCATACTAGATTCTAGATTTCACGTTAGTTCCACCGTCTAAAAAAATATGTTTCTCGGCAATCCTGAATCGTAGTGCATGATTCGAAGGATTAGCAGGATCAGTAACAATGGTGGCATCGCGTTGAGCAGGAGTTCCTGTTTGCAGAAATAATTGACCATAGTTAATGTAAGGATTCTGCTCCAAGTCATAATACCAATCGCTCTTAGATACTCCGTCGTTGCCCCGAATCAATTTATGTTGAATCGGACTACTTGGTTTCCATGTTACTGACGTTGTGCCCTCAAACCCACCTTTAAATACCTTGGTTTAAGCTGTACTGTTAAATGAAAACAAAATGATACTTATTAAAAAGCACCATAAGAATACTTGTAATTTTTTTTTCATAATCAATATGGTTAATTAATAAAGTTAGTTGTGGAATTATTAAAGCGAATATATGGCAATTCTCTTCCAGGGGCTTGTTTGTTAGTACCAAAACCTTGTATGTGCATTCCAAAAGTGAGAGAAAATTGAATGCTGATTACTTTTTTTTATGAAGCGAAGAATATTTTGAAGGAGGCATCCCAAAATGTTTGCTAAATATTTTTGAAAAATGAGCTGGGTCTCTAAAGCCAACTTCATAAGCGACTTCCGAAATGGTCTTGTTTTGAGTGGTTAAAATTTGAGCCGCTTCATTCACCCTAACAGCAAAAATAAATTCATTTACGGTTTGGTTGGTAACAGCTTTTAACTTTCGATACAACTGCACTCTGCTCATTAATAATTCATTTGCAAGTGATAGCGGATCAAAACCAGGATCATCTAAATGATTTTCCACTATACTTTTTGCCTTTTGTATAAATCTTATCGTCAATAATATTTTCGACACTTTTCATGAAAGTTGTACCAATAGACGTATTTACCAATGAATATTTCTCGCGCATTAATTGGCGCGATTTTATTATGTTATTGACCCTCAGCAGCAATATTTTGGCACTAAAAGGTTTTGTAATATAATCGTCGGCTCCTGCCACAAACCCTTCCATTTGATATTCTTCTTTGGCGCGTGCGTTAAGCAAAATAATTGGTATATGAGAAGTGTGTTCTTTTTTCCTGAGTGTTTTACACATCTCCATACCATCTAAAATTGGCATTATAACATCACTTACAATTAAATCGGGAATATGTTCCATTGCCAATTCTAACCCTATTCTACCATTGTTGGCAGTTAATATATTGAAATCGGATTGTAGTATACTTGTTATATACTTTTCCATATCATAGTTATCTTCCACAACAAGTATCAAGGGCTTGTCTGATAATCCGAAATATTCTGAGGTTTCTGTTAATTCGTTGTTGTATTCATATTGTGTAATGTCAACATTTTGAGGCAGTTTTTCTTCTAATATATATCCTCCAATATTTAGTACCTCTAGCCCAATTGGCAGCCATATCGTAAAACAAGTTCCAACGCCAAGCTCGCTGTTCAGTTTTATTTTCCCATTTAGTAATCCAACTAAGTCTTTTATCAGCGCAAGCCCAATACCCGAGCCTCCTGAATGACCAAATACATTTTCGGCTTGATAAAAACGCTCAAAAACTTTTTCGCATTGCTCATTAGGTATTCCTATACCATTATCTCGAACAATAATTTTTATGTAGTCGCCCAAAAGCTTTAAATCATTGGTGTCCTTCTCTTTTTCCCACAATTCCGTACCAAATTACAAAATGCTTGTTTCTAATGATATCTCCCCATTTTCGGGAGTATATTTAAAAGCGTTCGAGAGTAAATTGAATACTATCTTGTCCAACACATCGGGGTCGAACCAGGCGAAATAGGCTGTTTGATTGAAAATGGTATTGTATGTTACTTTTTTTCGTTCGGCTTTGAAATTAAACGAATCGGTTAATGATCTGATGAATTGGATAATGTCGTCGTTCCTGACGTAAATTTTCATGTACCCCGAATCTAGTTTGCGAATGTCCAATACTTTGTTAATCAAATGAAGCATTCGGTCAACATTTCGTTTCATCAGAGAATAATATTTTTGATCCTTTTCGTATCTCTTTTCTGTTTGATGTTCCAGAAAGAAGTTTAACGGACCCGAAATTAACGTTAGTGGTGTACGAAATTCGTGCGAAATATTGGCGAAAAATTTGAGCTTTATTTGATCTATCTCATGCAACTTTTCGGCGTTGTGCCGTTCCATTTCAATCTTATTTTTTAGTCGAAACTGTACAAGTGAATAATACCTGAAAATTGAGAGCAGCAAGATAATAATCAGTAAATAAACCGAATAAGCCCACCACGTTTCCCAGAATGGGGGGAGTATCTCTATTTTCAAGCTTACCCCTTTATTTGTACCCTGTTGCATGAAATAAATACCTCCATCGCGCACTGTAAGCCAATAATTACCTTGTTTATCCTGAATGATTTGTGAAAAACGATAGCTCTCATTCTGTCGAATTTCTTTGGCTACAAAATTTACATTTTCGGTACTTAAAGAGTACCATAAATTTACTCCGTAAAATACAGCAACCCACAAGGCTCCTTTGTTGTCGCATAAAATACTGGTAATGCGCTCTTTATCAAAATAATGCTTAAAACTGCCAGTCTTCTGATTTAATACATCAAGCCCAAATCGAGTACCTATCCATATATTATTATTGTTGTCTTCGCAGAGTGCAGTAATGTATTCACTAGAAGGTAATTGAAGTTGTGTAAATAATTGTTTGATTCTATCATATACAAACAAGCCTTGCATTGTGCCAATCCAAAATTTTTGTGTTGAATCAAATAGCAATGAATATATGCTTGTACTAACAAGTGTGTCGTTATTGTCCTTCCAACTATTATCAAACTTTAAAGTGTTAAGATTTAAACAATTCAATCCCTGAGATGTACCTATCCATAGGTTTCCGTTGTTATCCTCAGCCAAACAATTAATATGATTTGAACTTAACCCTAAGGTGTCAGTGTTGGAGTGGATAAAACGTTGAAAAGAATAGCCATCATATTTTGCTAAGCCTTCGGAAGTACCAAACCATAAAAAGCCCTTCGAATCTTGTAATATAGATGTAACATTATTTGATAGTAACCCATCATTTTTAGTTAAATGTGTAAAATGCATTTTTGGGGTCTGAGCCTGAATAGCCGAACTCCAGATTAAACAGTTCAATAACAGCAGGATTTGAAGTCGCATACAAGATAAATTGATAAGGGACATTTAATTTACACGGCACTGCAACAAAGGTAGAAAAATGTAATAATAATAATAATAATAATAATAATGAGAAGCATACTATTAGACTATTCCATTTCTCCTTCCAGCACAAAAACGAATGGAGCGACTCAAATAAAAAACGCTCTGCTAATAATCTAATTATCAGCAGAGCGCGTAATTACAAAAGACTAAAAGCCTATCTCTTAATCACAATCATTTTTGATGTGGCAGATGTAGAAGTACTTATTTTTACCAAATAAGATCCTTGTGCAATGGACTGTACATCAAATTGAAAGACATTTATCCCTTCTGATGCAGCTACATAATTTTTTGTAGCGAGAACCCGTCCTTGTAAATCGACAATGCTGATTGCAATTTTTGCGTTGTTCGTAGCCGGAACATTTACATTCAATACATCAGCAACCGGGTTGGGGTATATGGTAACATTATCATTAATTGGAGTAAGTTCTGGTACATCCGTCACTTTAGCACTTTTTAACGTTGCCGACTCTAAAACCACCACATCATCAACATAAACCGATGCATTGTTGCCGCCAACCATGAATTTAAACACGTTGGTAGCGTCGGTTGTTGAACAATCGAACGTGAATGGACCAAAATTCTGGAAGGCGATCGTTAAGGCTATTCTCCCAAAAGTAATCCATGTTGTTTTTGGGCTTACACCTTGCTGAAATGCCACATCCATCGTTCTGCTGATGCCTGCTGACCTTGCCCTGAATGTAACCGTATAGGTTTTGCCTTTAACAACTGGTACGGGTTGTGTAAGTTGTAATCCATTTTTATATTTGTGAATGTTATTCCATTAATAGGACTTGAAGATAATCCATACAAATCACCTTCATCAGGCAACATGTTATCTAAAGTGATATTTTCAAATTTCCACGTGCTAATGCTTTTCTGATCTGTGCGTAAAATCAGAAACTTATTTAAATTGTATTGATTCGGAATTATGCGTTCTTCCATACGAATGTTTTTAAAGGTGAAATTGCTTAAAGTAACACCAGCACTTCCTTCATCAACAAGTATCGCCGCAGTACTACCATCTTTCCCAATTGCATTTATATTATCCATGATAAAGCCATTTGAGGATACATCATTTCCGTGCCAAAACAACCGCCCCCTGGTACCGCCCCAAGTTACGCAATTTGTTATGCTTGTATTTGAACCTCCGTGCGTCATAAATGCATCATCATTATTAAAGATAAAACAATCAGTTGCCGAATTATTGTCTCCACTCAGCCAGATACCATCGGTATTCCCATTCCACGAAACCATTTTTAAATTCGTATATGTGTTAAATGGGGTATCCCTTTAGCACATACAATAAATCTCAATATTTATAGGCTTTTAACCAATTCATTATATTCAATAGGTTATCTATTACGGCTTGTTTTATAAGGGCATAAAACAACAAACCTCTGCTTTTTGACTTTCTCCGATTGTGTCTAAAAACAAATTCATCAAGGTAATATTGTAAATGATTTTTAGTCATATAACTTTGATGTGTTCCTTGAATATCCCGGTGGCCAAAGCCCGTTCTTTCTTCGGAAACCATTCTGCAACAGTTTTTACCGATGCTGGGAAGTTGGCCGCCTCGCCAATGCCCAGAATTACCTGCCTGTCGATGTAATTAATGGTAGTTGCAAAAAACAGTAACGCAACAATCCGCCACCGGTAATTCTCTATTTGGTTCTGCATGTTGTTAATCTTTATATTCTAACCAAGCATCTCTTAAATGCTTGATGGTTTCCCATTTTGTGTCGATTGGTGTGTTGCAACTTGCTGAAAACATAAACCTGTTTTTATAGGGTTTCATTCGCTCAAACAAATTTTTAACGTACGTAAAAACCTCCTCTTTCGATTTCAGGTCGCGCGTTTCGATAGCACTTATTCCACCGGTAATAATAAAATTTGAAGGAGTCAATTGCATGGCTTCATCAAGCTCCACATTACCAAAAGGCGGAAAAGCAACTCCTTCCAGACCATCGACCCCATAAGAAGCGATAAGGGGTAGGTTTTCTTTCTGGTTTCCGCAGGCATGAATAAAGAATTTAGCCCCGTGAGCATGGCAAATTGCGCTGGCTTTTTGGTAAAACGAAGCCGAATATTCGGCCACGTAGCTTGGTGGATGAAACATGGTATCGAGGTTATCCATTGCCATTATAGCTTTAACCCCATTGCTTACGCACTGTTTTACCAAATTGAGTTGTGCCTTTTCATGTAAATCGAGCAGGTTTTTTGCGAATTCCGCTTCCTCCATAAGAAAATAAACGGTGTTAATGGGGTTCATAACAAGGTGCAACATTTTTAGCGGACTAAAAAAATCGCCCACAACAACTATCCCTTTATTGCCCACCTCATGCTCAATTGTCTGGTATTTTGTCTGGTTGAAGTTCCATTTTCTGGATGCCACAAATTTTTCCAGCAATACCTGCTGCTGTGTATAATCAGTAATCAGGAATTTCTTCTGAACAATTGTCGATTCGCTAAAAACATATCTCAGTTGTTCGGTCAATTCCCCCGCATGGCAAAATTTCATCGGGCAAAGTGCCATGGTTCTGATGATGTGAAAACCATTGCCAATAATTGGGGGCATAAACAATCCCCGAAGGGTTTTCATTCAATAATACGCGTTCAACATTGTTCATTTTAATATCCATAACCATCAATTTATCGCCCTGATTATCAAATTTGTAAATAGTTTTCCATCATTTCCGGGTTCAATATCCAAAGTATATTTTTCACCATCTATAATTTCAATGGTTGCTGAAATTGCATTCAGTTTCGAACTTGTTTTTTCTGAAATGGCTTGCAACGGAATACGGGCGTTTTTGCTCACCAGAAATAGCTTGCAATTGTTGGCTTTGGCAACCGAATTCATGTATTTAAGCTCCAATTTGTATTTGCCCGGTGCCAACATATTTCGACCGATGGTAACCAATGGAAGTGAGAATGGAGTATTTATTTTTATATATGTATGTGCGTTTTCGGGCAAACTACCTACTTCGTTTTCATTAAACACCCCTGCTATACCAGTTTTCAATTCCTTTTCGCCCAAACACGACCAGAGGGTTTTACTTTTGTCGATAAAATAAGTACCTGTTCCAGGATATTGCGCCAAAGTATCATGCTGGGTTGCCTCAAATTTGAAATAAATATCGGCCATCCGCGCCCGATGTTTTAGGTTCACGAAATCGGGCATCCATCGTGTTCCCATCGAAATTACCAGAGCCTTTTCTCCTGCTGTGATTGGCAATATCGTCGATGCTTTGGTGTATATCTCAATCGTTTTTTCTGGATCTACTGTTTGTAAAATCACCTTTGCCGAATCAATACTTTTACGGTCGAGCATTGCGTACGCTTTCACGAATTTATCCTGATTTTGAAATAAATTCAGGTAAAAATCCTCCATCAAAGAATTGTACGAAAACATTTTCCGACCCAAGACCGAAAGTTCTGACTGATCAACTTTCTGCAACATACCGATACGCTTGTTTATAAGTTCAAGCGTAACACTGGTTGCTTCATATCCTTTGCCGTACTTTTGCTTTCCCAGATCAAAGAGATGTTCGGTTGTTTCGCGGCCAAACATTGGACCACGAACAATCCATTCGGTCATATAATCCTGAATGGCTTGCTGTTGCGACCCAAATACAGTTTTGCAATATTCTGTAATGGTAGTAGCTATATTCTTGTTCTCTGTACTGCTCCAAACCTGATCGGCCAAACTTTTAAAGTAAAGATCGAGCGGACGGGTTGTCCAATGTATGATCCCAAAACCAGCAGCATTGCGTTCCTTTAGTAATTTATTGAAATCAGCAAATGGAGTGTAAGGTTTCCCAAGATAGCGGTGGTCATCGTGGTGAGCCCAAACAACAGGTATTAATTTCCGCTTGCTGCCCACTTTCTCAAGCGTATTTTTGGTTTCTTCCGAATCGAAATTGATATGGTAATCTAGTGCTATAAGTGTGCAATTTTCGGGCATCACGATCGATGCTGTTGGCAGAAAATCCCAACGCCACGAACCGTTTGCAATGCTTACATCTTCGCGTTTTATTTCTTTAAGCGCCTTTTGATAGGCAACCACAATTTTTGAAATAGCATAAGTACTTGGTCCGAATTTATCTTTTTCAATATCAGGATGCTTTTCGATCAATTGTTTCCATTCGTTTTGCCACGATTCGGGAAATTGTGCAACCTTAATATCGCGCCATACGGTACTTTCGGCTCTCACCCACAATGTTATGGTTGTAATTTGCGGATAGCTGTTCAACAAACTTTTCACCTGTGCTTTGTAGTATTCGTATCCTTGCCCGGTTTCTGGGTTTACAATATCGTGCTTGGCAAGCTTAATGCGACATTCATCTGGAAGGCTTTTAATAATATTCTGTGGATTGGCCGACCATGTATCAACATCAATCGCGAAATTAATTTTCATCGCCATTTCGTCGGCATGTTCAAAAACTTTGGACATCAGCTTTGTTGCCGATTCGCCGCGCTGCTGATCGGGAACAAAGGCAGCATCCGATCCAAAAACAGGTTTGACGAATATTTCTCCTCCGGGTAGCCTGCGTATATCTTTTATATGCTGTGCCCCCCAATCGCGGCCACTTACAGAGGTGGTGAGGTATCCAACATCTTTCTTTATCCCATTGTATTCGAAGCTGAACATCGGGTTGTTGCCGTAAGCATGTACCATAATGGTATTGTACCGCATTTTGGCGCTCTGGTCGATCCACGAACACCACTCTTCGTAATTCCAACCAGTACAGCCACTTAAAAAGTTATGCCAGTTAAAAACGATTCGTTCGGATTGCAGGGGCGAATCAACCATTTCCCAATCTTTAAACAGCAATTCTTTTTTAGGTACAGGCGTTCCTTCGTACGAAAGGTAAAATCCGCAACCCAGTTTTTCGAGTAGCGAATAAACCGCATTGAACAAGCCTTTTGCACTGCGTGCAGCCAAAATCACTTCTTTTTCGTTTTTACTGCGAATAAGGAATCCTTCATCCTGCATTGGAACGTCCTTCACAAAATACTCGCCTTCGAACAGCCCGTTCGACAGCCCCATTCGTATCTGCCGGTTGTTGCCGTTCTGGATAGGCGTTACCGAAAACTGGTATGTTGGGTAAATCGCTTTAAGATAGGTTTGAAGTTGGGTAGCAGCCATGCTCTCCTGTTTGCTTGCCTGTGCTGAGACTACAATGTCAATTAAATTCTTATCCGAAAGCTGTGCCTGATAGAATGCCTTTGTTGTAATGGGAAACAATGCCGTAATTAGCACAATCACCATCAAAAAAATAAGCTGGTTTTTTCTAATCATTTTGTGTTAGGTGTTAGATTAAATTCTGGTAATGATTTTCGCATACAAATTTCTCTAAAATAGTCTCCAAATAATGACACGCTTTCTGAAATTTATAATACTATTTCAACAATTAAATCAATGCTTTTTTATCTTTGTGGCTAAGATATACCCAATTCCTTAATGAAAGCATTAGTACTAAACCATGGACTTCAGGAAAATTATTCGGTAAAGATATACGAACGCGACCATTTTGCACTTCCATATCACCAGCATGATGTTTATGAATTGACACTTATTTTAAAGGGTAGTGGAACCCGAATTATTGGAGATTGCATTGGGAATTATTCGCCTGACGATTTGATTTTAATCGGACCATTTATACCTCATGTTTGGAGGGATCATTGCGTAGAAGCTGGGTTGGGCGTCAAATCAATTACAATCAAACTTTCAGATCAATTTCCGGTGAAAGGATTTTTTGAGCTTCCTGAAATGGAAAAGATTAAGACCCTCCTTAATGAACCAGTTTCTAAAGGCATTATTCTTCACGGGAAACTTCAGAAGAAAATAAAGCCAAAGATTATAAACCTGTTACATCAAACACCGATAAAGCAATTACTCACTATTTTGAATATCCTTCAATGTATTGCCGAATCGACTGAATACTCAACGCTTGCAAGCAAAGGCTTTCTTGCAAACAAAAACAACGATTCATCAAAATTGAGTACGATTACCTCATATATTTTCAATCATTTATGCGAAACAATCACCCTCGATGATTTAGCATCCTTGGTTAATATGCATCCATCTTCGGTTGGACGATATTTCAAGAAAAATACCGGCTATAGCCCTGTTGATTATATTAATCACATCAGGATTGGATATGTTTGCCGAATGTTAATCAACAATAACCTGTCTATTTCGGGTGCCTGTTTCGAGGCAGGGTTTAACAACTTATCGCATTTCAACCGGGTTTTTAAAAAAATAAAAGGGATATCACCTTCTGAATATTTGGACAAGATGAAGTAATATGACCAACTTACAAAT
The DNA here is from genome assembly GCA_027858775.1 of Salinivirgaceae bacterium. Lineage (GTDB taxonomy): Bacteria > Bacteroidota > Bacteroidia > Bacteroidales > Salinivirgaceae > Salinivirga. The sequence goes on from JAQICA010000140.1 coordinate 11,822, forward strand.
AGATAGCTTTACAAAAAGCATCAACATTCCTTACATTTGCTTATTTAATCCCATTTAAATGTCACCATCGATTCGGCAGGCACTAAATAGGTAAACGTTTTTTTGGCACAAATAACATTTACATTTTTTGCCATCGCGTTTCTGTTAGATAGCACAAGTACGATTGAATTATCGGGGTTTTTGAATGCCACCGTTTCTATATCACCATCGTATTGGTTCGATTCAATTCTATACGCATCGGGGTAAACAAATTTGCTGATATGCCCCAAGGTGTAATACTCCGGACGGTAGGTGATAGAGCCGTTTTTTGGGTCGATGGTTACCATGCCCCAGTTTGTAGGCGGCGTAAATACTGCAGGTCCGTAATCGGGATCAAGGGCTATCTGATACATCATCATGGTTTGACACCAGTTGCGTGGAACGTTAATCATGTTGTACGCAAAATTGAGGAACGAACCCCTGTAAGTGGTAAATTTCAAATAAATAGGATTCTGCCAATTGTTGGTGGCACAGCCTTCAGTAAACCAAATTTCTTTATTGGGATAAGCATTGTGTACGTCAGTCATCATGTCGGGTTTACCCACATAGTGATGCCACATCGAACCCGAAACCCCGTTATAAACGGCAGTATCGCTATACAGATTCGACACATAGTCCCATCCATCCTTGTCCCAATTATGGTCGAAAATATAAATTGCGGTAGTTATTTTATTCTTTTCAAAGGACGGAATAAAATAGTTTTTTATCAATTCTTTAGCGGTATTGGCCGGGATACCACAGGCCTGCCATTTTTGTTTTGGTGCCAGAGGCTCATTAATAAGCGATATGCCATATACAGGTATACCTTCGGCAGCATAGGCTTGAATAAATTTTACAAAATAGTTGGCAAACTGGCTGTAATACTTAGGCTGAATTTCTCCGTGGTTTAAAGGGTTGGGGTCGTTGGCCGAAGTCTTCATCCAACCAGGAGGTGTCCATGGGCAACCAATTATTTTTAGCTTCGGGTTAATTTTAAGCGCTTCCTTAAGGGTCGGAAGTATGTAATCTTTTTCCATCTCAATCGAAAAATTATCAAGATTCAAATCGGCTTGCCCTTTTGGCATATCGTCATAAGTCCACCAACCACCATTTATTACGGCGGCATCGCCCGAACCCATTTGGTGTCGCACCCAGTCCATGCCAATTCCTGCTGATTTATTGAATAATTTGGCCATTAAATCGTCTTTTGCCTCTTTTTTTAATTTTTTATACATTAGCCACGATGAGGCATCGTTTGTACAGGCTCCACAGCCAATCCATTTTTGATAGGTGATATTGGGGTTTATTTTAATTGTGTAAGCTGAATCGGTATTGGTTGCTAAACGGAAAGATATTTCTGCATCTTCTGTTAAGTTTTTTGATTGATCGGCAGTTGAAACCCAAATTTTTACGGATTCTACTTTAGCGTTGGGCTTCGTTTTTAATGTTTTTTTTTGAGCAATCGCATTAACCGTAAAGAAAACAGATGAAACAGTTAACAATATCAATGTGTTTGTTTTCATAATTTACTAGTATTATTGGTTATTAATATCTTCTGGTCACTTCTATTAACTTCTTTATATTTTCTGCCGGAGTTGTGGAAGGTAAGGCACATCCGCTATTCATAATGAAACGGGGCGAATTTTTATACAACGTTAGTAGTTCAACCGCCTTTTCCTCAACCATTTTAGTTGTACCGAGAGCCATAATGCCCGATGGATCAATTGTGCCACTCAATGTGATTTTATCAGCAAACAGTTGGTGAATTTTATAAATGTTTGTTTTGTAATCGAGTTCAACAGCATCAATATCTAAGTTAAGCATTTCTTCCAGGATAACATCGGTATTTCCACAAATATGCAGCATGTACGGCAAGCCTAAACGATGTGCCTGTTGAACTATTTGTTTCTCGTAAGGCAATGCAAACTCGCGATACATCTCGGGCGAAATCATTTCGGGGCCGGCAGAGCTGTCGCCATTCGAAATTAAGTGCGCCCCTTCGTTGGCAAGCAGTTTTACGAATTGGGTGCAGGCATCGGTGCATTTCTGTAAAAGAGTTTGACAATGTTGAGGGTTAACCATCAAATCGATCATCCACTCTTGTGGAGAGCGCATCATGCTTGCCAGAGAAAATGGAGCCTGATCGGCATTGGCCCGCAAAAATATTTCATTGCCGAAATATTTTTGCACCATGCGAAAACCCTCTACCGATATTTGTATTCGCTCGTTTCGAGAAATATCTCCTATTTCAACCTTCTCAATATCTTCAACACGTGCAAGGCTGGGTTTGTGTACCCGAGCAGGCTCGTTTTCGGGATAATCAACAGCAACGCCAACAGCCGACGCAAGAACAGCTGTATCAATATCCCACAAAACCCCGTCCAACTCATATTTCTCAACTGCCTGAATATGTGCTTTGGCCGCATTTGCAGGGTTCGAGTAATATTGTTTCATGGTAAACCCGGCTTCTTTGGCGGCAACCATGAAATTGTGAAGCATGATAGGCCGTTTATCAGACCATTCGCCTTTTAATGCGGCATTTACCCTTTGAAATCCATTCATAATTTATTTATTCTTTCATTTTTTTTGAACCCACAGGTGTTCCAATTCCTCCAGCGTTTTGCCTTTTGTTTCGGGAATTACTTTTATGCCAATGTAAATGGCTGGTATAGAGCAAATGCCAAACAACCAAAACGTACCTGACGGGCTAATGTTTTCGAGCATCCACGGCACCATTTGTGCCACCAAGGCGGTGGCTACCCAGTTGGCAAATGCAGCTATCGACATAGCTTTGCCACGTATTTTGTTGGGGTAAATTTCCGAAATCAACGTCCAAAAAACAGGACCGTATGTGGCTGCGAATGTAGCCGTGTATAACAGGATAAAAACAACCAGCCAAACACTTTGGGTGTAACCCATGTAGAAGAAAAAGCCTATAAAAGCATGACAAACCAACGAGAGTATAGCCCCTGCAATAATCAGGGGGCGACGACCCGATTTGTCGATGACAAAAATTGCCACTAGCGTAAAAATCACATTTATAATGCCAATAAATAGTTGGCCGCTAAAAGCCTGGTTTATTCCCGAATTGCCCATTGCAAATATCTTTGCCCCGTAATAGATTACGGCGGTAATTCCGCTGAACTGGACTAAAAAAGCCAGAATGATGCCAATAAATAACGGTTTCCTGAACTCTCGGAATATGCTGCCTGATTTTCCGGGTCTAAACAAATCAACCGATGCTTTTATCTCTTGCATCTCGCTGTTTGCCTCACTTTCGGTGCGTATTTTACCATAAATATTTCGGGCTTTATCCATGTATCCTTTTTCGGCCAACCAACGCGGGCTTTCAGGTATCAACATCAACAATCCTAAAAATATGGCTGCCGGAATAATCCCTACACCAAACATTGACCGCCACACTTCGTCTTTAAAAATATGAGCCAGCATGCCATTGCCAAACTGAACGGTTGAGTTTTGGGAAACTGAAAGCAAGTAGTAGTTTGACAGATAAATGGTAAGGATACCTATGGTAATGGCCATTTGATAGAGGGAAACCATGCGTCCGCGAATTTTTGACGGCGATATTTCGGATAAATACATTGGCGAAATTATAGAAGCAATGCCAATGCCTAGTCCTCCCAAAAATCGATAAATTACAAGTTCGGTGACCGAAGTTGCCAACATACAGCCTAAGGCTGTT
>JAQICA010000270.1 GCA_027858775.1 Salinivirgaceae bacterium
AAAAGCACTTCAGATATTATAAATGCTGCAAAAAAGGGAGAACTTCCAAACCAAATCATGTTTACTTTTCATCCTCAACGATGGTCATACCAACCGCTTCCGTGGGCAAAAGAACTTCTTCTACAAAACGCCAAAAATATAGTTAAGTATTTTTTGAATAAAATTAGAGCATAGTGAATAGTTAAGGTGGCCTTCGCTGCCCCTGACCTCCCGAATCAAGTTCGGGACAGGCTCTAAAGGGGAAAGCCAACACACTGGTTTAAGAATTGGATTTTGTTTTTAAATTTAAGATATCAGGTTTCAGTGTGAATAGTTAAAGTGGCCCTCGCTGCCCCCGACCCCTGAAGGGGAGAGCCTCCCTTTAGGGAACAAAAGGGCGGGTGAAGGCCAAACCAAAACCATTATTTTACGCCACGATGTGGATAAGTTACCTGAAAATTCGCTGCTATTTGCGCAAATCCAGGCCGAAATGGGCATATCCGGCACTTACTATTTCAGGGTGGACCCCCAAAGCTGGAATGAAGAAATAATTACCAATATCGCGTCAATGGGCCATGAAATGGGCTATCATTATGAGAACATGGATACTGCATCCAGGAAACTGCAGCGCTTAACCCATAACCGACAACCGACCCCGATGAAATACACTCCTTCGTCGAATTTCACAGGGCAAGCAACTGATAACATCATTGATATCGCCTATGAAGATTTTCAAAAGAACCTCGAAATACTGAGAGAGCTGGTTCCCGTCACCACTATCTGCATGCATGGCAGCCCGCGTTCAAAATACGATAACAAGGCTATTTGGGGAAAGTATAACTATAAAACACTTGGCATTACCGGTGAACCTTATTTCGATGTAGATTTCGGCAAAACCTTTTACCTCACCGACACCGGCCGCCGCTGGGACGGCTGGAAAGTAAGCATCCGGGATAAAGTTCCGCAGCAGGAGAAATGGGTACAAAAAGGGCTGGTTTTTCATTCAACAACAAATATAATCAATGCAGTTCGAGAAAGCCGTCTGCCCGGTCAGGTTTTGTTCACCTTTCACCCCCAGCGCTGGCACAATTCACTATTCCCCTGGGTAAAAGAGTTGGTGGTGCAAAAGGCAAAAAACCAGGTAAAACGAATTCTGGTAAAGTCTTCTGCTCAGTGAGGGTTTCAATTTGAGTGAAACCCTCACCTGGCAACGGATAAACAAATTTTTTGGAACAAGAGCATTTATATGAGTTTATACCATTTTAGGTGTTAATTTACCCAGCCAATAACGTGGTATAATGCCGATAGATATTTGAAAGTCAATAAAGAACAGCCTCGTCCCGATAAAATCGGGAGAGTGAATTTATTGAGTAAATTCAAATACAAATCGGTATTAATAATTTTTATCATTGATGTGTGTTTTTTTTTAAACATTGGTGTATATTCTGTAAAAAAGTTTATAACTTAGGGGATAGCAAAAGATAAAAGCGATTCGGAACACGCTGTTTTTTCAGCACTGGAAAACACTTAATTGAAAGCATAAACCCACAAACAAAAGTTATGATTGCTCAGGCAACAGCCAAACTTCACGAACATCTTAAAAGCAGGGTAAAACCCCTGCACGAACAAAAAGTTTGTATCAGTAAAAAGTTAAAAACAACCCCCGTTCTCAGGGAATACATTGAAGAAAATTACAGCTCCCGGTTGTATGAGTTCCTGCTGGAACACGTTAACTTTAATAATCCTTCGCACCTGGTAACCGAAACCTCTTCCCGGTTCAACATCATTAAACAACCCGATGATACTTTGTCTGAAATCGTCAATTTAAAAAGAATTAACGACATCAGGTACCTCAATAATTTTTTTGAAGTAGTGAACTCTAAATTGCTCAGGGGCGGTACTTTTATCGGTTGTGTGGAAACCAAAAACCTGCGTAAAAAACGCATTCTGAACAAGTACCCCACCGGGCTTAATTATATCTATTACACACTCGATTTTATTCTAAAACGGGTTTTTCCGAAACTGCCGGTAACCAAAAAAATCTATTTTTTTCTTACCCGCGGCAATAACCGGGTCATTACCCGGGCTGAAACCCTGGGCCGGCTTATCTCGTGTGGTTTTCAGATTCAGGAACTGGAGCTGATACAAGGGAACCTCTATTTTGTGGTGCGGAAAGAAAAAGCTCCGCTTTTTCCCAAAAATCCCACCTATGGCCCGCTGATCAGGCTTAAACGGGTTGGCAAGGGCGGAAAGATCATCAAGGTATATAAATTACGTACCATGCACCCTTATTCTGAATACCTTCAGGATTACGTTTACCGGCAAAATAAGCTTCAGCAAAACGGCAAGTTAAAAAACGATTACAGGGTATGCACGGTGGGGCAGTTCTTACGTAAATACTGGATAGATGAACTGCCCATGCTGATTAATTTTTTCAAAGGCGACTTAAAACTGGTTGGGGTCAGGCCTATCAGCAACCATTATTTCAATCTTTACAGCGAAGAGCTGAAACAAAAACGTATCCACCACAAACCGGGGCTTTTACCTCCTTTTTATGCCGATTTGCCCAAAACCATGGAAGAAATTATGGAATCGGAATTAAAATACCTGGAAGCTTATGAAAAGCACCCGTTGAAAACTGACTGGAAATATTTTTGGAAGGTCTTTGTCAATATTGTTTTCAAAAAAGCCAGAAGCAGTTAAAAATCCATTATTAGTCACCGACTCACCAGATAATAACCAAAAACAACAGGGTAGAAAAAATTCAAGTTATCATTCATCAGCTTTAATGTTTTTTTGTTCGCTAATTTCTTTCATACTTGTAATTTTGTTTTTGGTAATTGAAAAGTATTTATTATGAAGCAAGCATTTATTTTACTTGAGATAGCAATTGCTTTCTCATTAAACGGTCAAACTTTGACCGCTAACATAGCAAATATTAGTCATGAGAAACAGGATACGGTACTAATATTAAGACAACCGAACAAACTTATAAATGTAAACCACCCGGTTTATGAATTACTTGGGTTGTATGAAGCTTTAGGCATAACCGGTTTTTTGCCTTTAGCCAGGCCTTATTCCAAGGCAGTGGTTATTAATTATCTTGAGCAACTGCTTTTATTTGAAACCCTGACAGAAAAAGAGAAAAAAGTAATCCGGCTTTATCTGAAGGATATATATTCTCCGGCAAATGGCCTGAAATTGAAAGAACACACAGGGGCTTCAACGTATGCCGTTGTGGGAGCCAGTGCAGAAATTGCAGGCCGTAACGCATGGGGTAATAACGCAACTTACTCCACATCCAACATTTTTGAACCTGCCATTGCTGGAGACATTGGCAAACATATCAGTTTTTATGCTGGTATAGGTGTAGCGATAGATCGTCTGGCTCCTGATCTTTTTTATCGGGGATTTGTTAAAAGCAAGGAAGTACATTTTCCTTATGAACATATTGGTTATGCCTTTCATCCTTATCAGTTTAATTACGAAACTATGTGGAGACATGTGAATGCCTCAGGCAAACAAGGAGCAGGCCCTCCGCTCCAAAAAGACCTAACTGCAGGGATGATTTATCATACAGAGCTGAACGGTTCGTGGGCCGATGGCAATATCAGGCTGCATATCCACAACCAGCGTCGTTCGTGGGGCTACTCTGCAGATAACCTTGTTTTATCTAATAATGCCCGCCGCTTTCTAGGTATTGACCTCAAGATAGAACCAACCCCCTGGCTCCGTTACTCTTTCCTTGTGGGCTCATTGTTTGCATATTCAAGTCAATACAATAACAATATTTACAATTACGATTTGGGGCATGTACAAAAAATGCTTACCCTTCACATGGTTGAATTCTCTCCCTTTAAGCAATTGCAGGTTACTTTAACAGGCGGCAATATCTGGTCTAAACGGCTGGAGCTGGCATACCTGGTACCATTTGTCCTCCCCCACCTAACTCAAAGTGATATAGGAGATTACGACAACACAGTCATAAACATGGATATAGCTTTATTGCTTCCCAAATTAGGAAAAACCTGGTTTAGCTTGTTTGTTGATGAATTTAATTTCACTAAAGGGGAAAAGAAATTAAAAATGCCCCGCAACCGTTACGCATGGCAGGTGGGGTGGAAAACGGGATTGCTAAACTCACTACTTCCCGCCACTTTTACAGAAATAAGTTATACGCGTTTAACCCCATTTGTTTATACACATTATCCTGAGTCTGACTTCAACCCACTCGGCACGGAGCGGCCGTTGGATATGACCTATACCCACGACAATTCTAATCTTGGATTTTATCTGCCACCCAATTCCAGTGAATTTAAACTACACCTTACAAACATGGCTATTCCCGATCTTACCATCAAAATGGATAACCGTTTTATTATTCACGGTACTAATGATCTGGCCGGTGACACGCACCAAATATTTGGTGATATTTACCGCCATCAGTATGGTGATATTTATCAATATCCGTTAATGGATTTTACCCAAGATGGTATTTATGATTACACCTGGTGTACTGAGCTAAAAGTTGAAAAGAAAATCAGAGGGTCCAGCTATTTAAATTATTTCAGGGTGGTGGCATCATTGGGTTATTCCCACACCAGTTGGCAAAGTAATGAAAGCGGTGTTGTTGCTCCCGAAAATCATTCGCTGTTCAGCAGTGAGCTGGGAATAATTGTTGACTTTTAACAAAGATTATGCTGACTGTCTTCCAGGTACAATAAAAAAACCGAATAGCGGAATATCATATAAAGTACTGAACAAAAAATCATAACAAATGACTTCCACAATTTCACCTGATTCTAAAGTCTGGCATGTAGTATACACCCGCTCGCGGGCAGAAAAAAAGTTTTTGCAGCATTAACAGCACAAAACATTGAAGTTTTTTTGCCTTTACAGAAAAAACTTCGCAGGTGGAAAGACCGCAAAAAGTGGGTGGAAATGCCCGTCATTACCCCCGCTGCCGCACGATTGTATCGTGTGGTTTAGCCGCAGGCTAAGCATTTTATCAAAAAACTAGTACTTTTTATCCCCTTTTCCAAAGTTTCGAACTTTGGAAAAGGTTGCATAAAATATTGCTTTATCAAGGGGGATTCGTGATAAAATACACATTCCTTGAATCGTAGGGCTTCGCCCCACGCTATTGCTTAAAGACCCTTGGCCTTATCGTAACGCGGACATTCCTGTCCGCCACCAGCACCTCCGGGTTACTAACCTACCCAAAAAACACTCATCCCGTAAAATCAGTGCACAACCTGTCAGTGTCTAAATGACCTGACAGCGTTTAAAACAACAACCGAAAATCATTCGGCTAAAGCCCTTAAAGAAAACACAAACCTTTTTATCCCCGGGCTAATCCACGATGTATATCGGGACGGGGCAATTGAATCTCCCCGCACCCACCACCGTGTGTAATCGAACCCCGGGTTTCCAAACCTGACTTTTTTGTTCAAGGTTCAACACCTAACATATTATGCCTGTTTAGAAATTATTTGTAAATTCGCATAAAACCATATACATGACAAGCACAAGCGGAGTAAAATTTGAAAAAGATAGCACAGGCGTTAAACGATATGTTCGTATC
>JAQICA010000231.1 GCA_027858775.1 Salinivirgaceae bacterium
GATTTGAAAAGTTCAAGTTCAAGGCTTGGCCTTTCTGAAAATCAAGGCGTTTACTTTCGTAAATAACTGTTTTCAGAAAGGGCGTAAAGCAGAAATTGGACTTTTCGGGCAAGCACTAGGTAGGCAAAAAAGTATCCATTGACTGGCAATGGTTGCATTTTTTCTGCATTTCACCATAGAGCAAGTCAAAGCAATGTTGATTTAGCTGGTGAAGGTTAATATGTTTGATGTATAAAAATATTTGAATAATTATGCAACGGTTTTATTTTTTTTTCGTCACCCGAATAGTTATTAATCCCTAAATTAACAAAAGATGAAAAAAATTGTCGTATTTACTATTGTCGGATTGGCTGTGCTTTCGCTGTTTGCAGCAAAAAATCCACCCGTTTTAGGAAGTAGCACCGTTGTCACAGAGGAACGCGAAATTGTCGATTTCAATGCCGTTTCTGTTTCTCATGGAATCGATTTACACCTAACCCAAAGTAATTCAATTGCACTTAAAGTAGAGGCCGATGAACATGTGATTAGCCACCTTATTACTGAGGTGAAAGGAGATCGGCTTAATATTTACATTGATGGGAAAGTGACAAATATTGAGGTGTTAAATGTATATTTGTCGTACAAGCACCTGAATCGGTTAATTGGTAGTTCCGGTGCCGATATTATTACCGAAAATATCATGGAATCTGATGATTTAGAGGTAGATATATCTTCGGGATGCGATTTGCAAATCGAGATCAAAGGCCATCGTGCATCATTCGATGTAAGGTCGGGCGCAGACGCCTATGTTGCTTTTGAAGGAAAAAAATTGGTTGTGGATGCCTCCAGCGGTGCCACCGTGAATCTAAAAGCCGATGAACTCGATAATGCTACGTTTACATTGTCGAGTGGAGCTACAATAAATGCTGATGGCTCAGCTGCCGAAGTTGACGTAGAAACCAGCAGCGGAAGTACATTCAGCGGTTACGAACTGGTAGGTGTCAATGTTTCTGCAAAGGCATTTTCTGCCAGTAGTATTCAGGTTACGGTTGTCGGTGATTTACACGCACGTGCCTCAGATGTTGGCTCTGTGTACTATAAAGGCAAGGTTGATAATTGTTATATAAAGGAAAATACTTTAGGAACAGTATCCAAGAGGTAGTTGTCGGATACAGCCTGTATTTGTACGTTTCGTTTTTAATCAAACTCCATAAGCATTTACTCTTTTGTTCAGAATGCTTATGGAGTTTGTATGTTAATTGAAAAGCCTTCTGTTTTCTTCTTTATTCTATTGCGGAAGGTTTTCGTTGCTGCTGATTATCGCATAGCAGAAAACTCGTTATACATTAACCAGTTATTGTTATTAAATGGGATTGGTTTTGCCATTTCAATAACCTTTCCGCTTTTAGAGTAAAGTTTAAGGTTATTTTCTTCAATGGTTAAAAGTTTTGTGGTTTCTCCATTCCTTGTGGCATACCACGAGTTGTCGCTTTCATTGAATGTTAGGGTGTTGAGGAGTTCGTCTTTTGAATTTTTGATGGTAACCTTGTTCCCCGTAACATTTACGGTTAGCATTTCTCCACCAATCTCAATTTGGTTTTTTCCGGGTTTTAATGCCATAGGGTTACTGCCAGTCCAAAACTCTACAGTATTCAGAATAAGGGCATCAAGCAAAGCTGCTACCTCATATACAGGAATAACTAATAGACCAAGAAAAACAACTTCTTGAACAAATTTGTTTCCGAGAGAACCGTTCCATGCGTGAACTGTTTTTGTCATGTTAAAGCTTCCATAGCAGCCGGTTAGGGTCACACCCATAATGGCAACCATTGTAATTGCGACTAGTCTTCTAAGTTTTTTTTTCATGGTAATTACATTTTTGTAATTAAATAATTGTAAAGGATATGTTAAGGTGTAACATAGTTTCACGTTAATTGTTCAAAAAAAAAGAGACCATAATTTGGTCTCTTCTTGTGTATCTCATAGTTCGTTAACCACACTCCGTTAACCGCACTCCGATGAGCCACAGTCGGTGCAAATCAGGCATCCTTCTTGGAATAGAAGACTTTCGGAATTACAATTTTTGCATTTTTGCCCGTGAGCTTTCGTTCCATTGGCAATGTAGCGTTTAAGAGCTCGTTCTACGCCATTTTTCCATGTATTGATGTTGTCACTATCTAGTTGAAGCGACGATACAAGTGTAACTACGTCTGGTATGGGCATTCCGTAACGGAGCACACTGGAAAATAATTTGGCGTAATTCCAGAACTCTTTGTCGAATTTATGAGATAGTCCTTCAATAGTTGTTTTATAACCCATTTTGTTTGTGTACTGAAAATCGTAGCGGGTTATTTCATTTTCGTCTTTATTTTTTAAAATGTAGCCTTTAGATATTGTTTTTGGGACATGAATAGCATCTTCATCTGCAATACCTGTAAAAATTTCATAAGGCCGACCTTCCATAAGGCCGATAAATGCAATCCATTGTTCATTATTGTTGTAGAATCGAACCACATCGGCACGCAATTTTTTCGGTCTTTTCAGCTCTCTCGATATCTTTTCGTTTTCTTTTGTTTCGTTCGAGATCAAAACACCGGAGCGCGATCCGTCGCGGTACACTGTTATTCCTTTGCAGCCAGACTTCCAGCCCTCTTCGTATACTTTACTTACGATCTCTTCTGTTGCTGTTTTCGGCAGGTTTACAGTTACCGAAATGGAGTGGTCTACCCATTTTTGAATAGCTCCCTGCATTTGTACTTTCTTCACCCAATCAACATCGTTTGAAGTCGATTTATTGTAAGGCGATTTTTTTACAAGTTCGTTAAGCTCTTTTTCGCTGTATTGACGAACTTCATCAACATCGTATTTATTGATTTTTAACCACGTAATAAAGTTATGATGGAAAACAGCATACTCTTCCCAGCTATCGCCCACTTCGTCGATAAATGAAACATTGGTTTCTTTATCGTTCGGATTTACTTTACGCCTTCTTTTGTATACCGGAAGAAATACGGGTTCAATTCCTGAAGTGGTTTGTGTCATTAAGCTGGTCGATCCGGTTGGAGCGATGGTAAGCATGGCAATGTTTCTACGGCCATATTTGGCCATTTCTTCGTAGAGCTCAGGAGCACTTTCTTTTATACGAAGTATAAATGGATTATTACGTTCTCGTTCGGTATCATAAACTGGGAATGCTCCCCGTTCTTTTGCCAGATTAGTGGAAGATTGATACACTGAGAGTGTCAGTGCCTTGTGTACTTCTACAGAGAATTTTATCCCCTCTTTGCTTCCGTATTCTAATCCTAAAGCTGCCAGCATATCGCCTTCGGCGGTTATTCCAATACCGGTACGTCTTCCTTGTTCTGCTTTCTCTTTTATTTTTTCCCACAAACGGCGCTCAACCAGTTTTACTTCCTCTTCTTCCGGATCGTGATTAATTTTGTCTAGAATAGCATCGATCTTTTCAATTTCCAGATCAATAATGTCATCCATCATCCGGTGAGCAATGGCGGCGTGATTTTTAAATTTTTCAAAGTCGAATTTGGCATCTTTCGTAAACGGATTGTTTACATAGCCATAAAGATTGATGGCAAGCAGTCTACAGCTGTCGTAGGGGCAAAGTGGAATTTCTCCACAAGGGTTGGTGGCAACGGTTTTAAAGCCCAGATCGGCGTAAGAGTCGGGTATTGACTCATCGATGATGGTGTCCCAGAACATGATTCCCGGTTCGGCTGATTTCCATGCGTTGTGGACAATCTTTTTCCATAGTTTGCCTGCATCAATAACCTTTGTAGTTGTTGGGTTGTCGCTATCAATTGGGTATTGCTGCGTGTAGGGAGTATTGCCAATTACGGCACGCATAAACTCATGGTCAATTTTTACCGATACATTGGCACCGGTAATCTTTCCCTGCTCCAGTTTGGCATCAATAAAATCTTCGCTATCGGGGTGTTTAATACTTACGGTTAGCATCAATGCTCCCCGGCGACCATCCTGAGCCACTTCCCGTGTTGAGTTGGAAAATCGCTCCATAAATGGAACCAATCCGGTCGAGGTGAGGGCACTATTTTTAACCTGACTGCCTTTGGGACGAATATGTGAGAGGTCATGTCCAACGCCACCACGTCGTTTCATTAATTGCACCTGCTCTTGATCGGTTTTCATGATTCCGCCATAGGAATCGGCAACTTTAGTGTTGCCAACCACAAAGCAGTTCGATAGCGAAGCAATTTGGTAATTGTTTCCAATGCCTGCCATTGGGCTCCCCTGAGGTACAATGTATTTAAAGTTTTTTAATACACTGTAAATTTCATCAAAGCTTTTCGGATTGACATATTTCTTTTCAATTCGTTCGATTTCTCCTGCGATACGCTTGTGCATATCATCGGGATTTTTTTCAAACAAATTACCCTGCGAATCTTTAAGTGCATACTTATTAATCCACACAGTTGCTGCTAATTCGTCTCCATTGAAATACTCAATTGAGCTTTTCAGTGCTTCTTGAAAGGTGTACGTCTGTGTCATTTTTTCTGTTGCGACCATCTCCATTTTGCTGCCGTGTTAATATTTAGTAATCAGAAATTTACAAGTTTAACTGCTGACTTTATCCAATGATAAAATCATTTTCTCAGCGAAGGTAAACCGAAACTATTAAAGAGGGAAATTAGGTTATTAACACCCAGGTGATTTTTTTTGGTAAGGCGTTGTTAAGCAGGTGATTAATCGGTTGATTTCTATTTTGATAAATTTTGACAATTGCCTAAATTGTTAAATATCAATGTGTTTGACGATAGTGTTGGTTGCACCCAGTTGGGAATCAACGAAAGAGGTAGTTTCTTTTATTTTGGCGTTCAAATAGGTTGTGTCATTTAAAAATTGGCTCACTATTTTCTCAAAAGTTGCGAAATCGGTAAAGGGGAAACCAATTTCTTTATTAACCATTGTTTGTGCCTCATGAAACTTCTTGTAGTTTGGCCCAAATAACACAGGTAAACCATATACAGCCGGTTCCAAAATGTTGTGTATTCCTTTGCCAAATCCACCACCTATGAGGGCAATGGTTCCATACCGATAAAGCTTTGAGAGTAATCCAATGTTATCGATTATCAATATTTTTGAATTTATAAGTGACTCCGGAGAAGCTTCTGAGAAACGCACAACCTTTCCCTTTGTGTTATTTTCAATTTTTTCGTACGTTTTTTCGTGAAGTTCATGTGGAGCAATTATTAAGCGCACATTGTCTGCTGTAGAATTGGCAAGTTGGGTAAGCATTTCGTTCTCAGGCTCCCACGTGCTTCCTGCAATAATGGTAAAGTGGTTTTTGCTAAATTCTTCTGCAATTGGTATTCGTTCATTTGCTTTTGCGATATCGTAAACCCTATCGTAGCGGGTGTCTCCACTAATGGTGACTTGCGTGAGTCCCAAATTTTCGAGAAGGGTTTTCGATTGATTATTTTGCACAAAAAAATGTGTAAAGTAGCTAAGATGCTTACGAAACCAGATTGCCCCCGCTTTAAAAAACAGCTGGTTTGGACGGAATATTGCCGAAATAGAATACAGGTGGATATTCCGTTTGTGCAATTGTTGAATATAATTAAACCAGAATTCGTACTTGACAAAAAATGCGGCATCCGGCTTTACCTTATCGATAAAATACGAAGCATTTTTAGCTGTGTCGGCCGGCAAATACATAATGAGGTCGGCATGTTCGTACTTTTTGCGTATTTCGTAACCCGATGGAGAATAGAATGTTATCAGAATAAACGTTTCGGGCGACTGATTCTTTATGGCCTCAATTACCGGTCTGCCTTGTTCAAACTCACCGAGGCTGGCACAGTGAAACCAAAAAATGCGCTTATTGTCCGGAATGGTATTCAGGTGTGTTTTCCAATTTTTCCTGCCATTTTTCCACAGTTTTGCTTTGTTGTTTTTCAATGCAGCAATGGAAACCAAACAGTTATATGTATGTATACCGATGTTGTAGAGCAATCGCATTAGTAATAGTAAATTTCTGTAGCCATGCGTTTGTGAAGCGATATAACCCAACCCACCTTAATGCTGTAAAGTAAGTCTGTTCGATTATCATCAATTTTTCGCTCCTCAATAATATCCCAGTCCCGTCTGTTTTGTGTAAAACCTTGTGTAAATTCAACACCTGCATAAAAATTCCAGGCGGCTTTTTGTTCAAAAAACATATAGCCAATAAATTCGGTCGTCATTAGTCCGTTACAAAGTCTGTCGTACCCTAAAATATCCTCATCAGATAATTGAGGTGTATTGTTCCCTCTGTGTTCGATATAGATTTTATGTTGCAGAATACCTACTCCTCCCGAAACAAAGATTCCCGAGTTGGGGTTAGGTGCCAACACATTAAATACGTAACCTATTTTGCCAAAAATAGTAAACCCTGCCATGCGCTCGGAAACTATACCAGGCTCGCCATACATATTGGTAATAAGGGCATCATCGTTCATCAAATACTTGTAATATTCCCGATCTTTGATCTCCTGATTGAACAAGTAATTACCTTCTACTCCAAGAAGCAGGTTCGATTTGAATTTGAGCATAAACGAACTTCCTACTTGGCCGCTTGGTCCAAAACGATCTGCCAAATCACCGGCATGCTGGTTATATCCCAAATTAGCCGAAATCATTGGAATAAGTATTCTGTCGTCTTTTATTGTTTGTCCGGTTGCCGATAACTGTAGACAGCATAACAGGACAATTCCCGGTAATATTCGATGGATGATCGTTCGCATTATTTATACTTTCACACCATATTAATTATGGTAATTTGTTCTCATATCAAATTAAACGCACGAAAGTAAAAATAATTTGGTGTAGCGTGCTATTTCAGTCCATGTTTTTTTACATTTGCAAATTGATTGGGATATTCAAATGTGTTGACATTAACCTAATAATTAGAATATTGCAATCTGTTAGCAGTTAGTTTTTAATAATTTCTTTCAATCCCAAATTTTGTGAATTTAATAATTGATTCCGGTAATACACGAATAAAAATATATTTGGCCAACAGCGATAACTTGTCGCAAATAGGCACTTTTTTGGTCGATGATGCAGATAAGTTGGCTGCGTTTATTAGGAGCACCGAATTCGATAACAGTATTTTGTGTAATGTGGGCGATGCTAACTATCCATGGATTAAGGTGATGAAGGAGCAGAGTCGTTTCTTTGTAAATCTCAGTTCTGCAACCAGGTTGCCAATCAGAAGTGCCTACCAAAGTGCTGAAACATTGGGAGCAGACCGTTTGGCGGCTGTTGTTGGCTCAGAAGAATTATTTCCAAACGCCGATAATTTGGTAATTGATGTGGGAACGGCAATCACATTCGATTTTATTTCGCAAGGAAACTATTTAGGAGGTTCCATTTCCCCGGGAATGCGACTCCGGTTCGAATCCCTGCATCGGTACACACATCGACTACCTTTATTAACGTATACTTCCGACTACCAGTACCCGGGTTTAAGTACCAGAGATTCAGTGATATCAGGTGTGGTTGAAGGAGTGGCAAATGAAATAGCCGGAACAATAAATGTATATAAAAAAGAATATTTTGCATTAAACGTCGTTATTACCGGTGGCGATGCAGATATTTTTGCAGGAAAGATAAAAAATGGCATCTTTGCAGAGCCAAATTTAATAGCAAAAGGCTTAAACAGAATATTGACGTACAATGTGGAGAAGATTTAATTTATTAGTTATCGTTACAGTGTTCACTGTAAATGGATTGGTGGGACAGGGAAAAGCCAGCTCCCCGTATTCGGTGTTTGGTTTGGGTGATTTAAAAAGCTCAGGCTCAATACAGTTTTCTGAATATGGAGGCGCAGCAACCGGCTTATTGCAGAAAAATATTATCAACTTTTCGAATCCAGCTTCTTACAGGGGAATTGATAGTATGAGATTTGTTATTGATTTTGGGTTTTCCAACAGGCTTACACAGCTTGAGAATGACACTGAAAGTTACACTTCTAATGAGTTTAACTTTACGTATTACGCTGTGGGATTTCGAATGGCAAAATGGTTACATACCAGTCTCGGGCTTGTTCCCACTTCCAATCGAAATTATCGTATTAGCAGCAGCGGAATTGTAAACGATGTGTATGGAGAAAACCATTACGTAGGGGGTGGATCACTGAATGAAATTTATTGGGGAAATTCAATTTCAATTTTGTCGAATTTATCAATCGGTGTTAATCTCAAATATTATTTTGGCGAATTGTTGGAAACAAAAACCGTTTTATTTCCCGATGAGCTGTTTACCCGAAACACTCAAGAGGGGTACACACGACAGGTCAATGGTTTCGGGTTTAGTACCGGTGTGATGTACACTGTTCCGCTGCGCGAAGATCGTACATTGAATATTGGAGCTACATTTAGCCCCGAACAACGAATTGATTTCAAAGAAGATTATTTGTATGGCGCTACTGTTGGCAATAATCTTGATAATATTGATGATAATCAAATTATTGACACCACCTCTTTTTACGTTGAAAAAAAGGGGTACTTTACGCTGCCGAACAAATTAGCATTAGGTTTAAGTTACGAAGAACCCAACAAGCGCTTTGCAACAGTTGCTTTCGATTATGCCATGTGGGGTGAAGTTGATAATGACAATATTGCAAATAGTCTGACAAATTTTCGAAACAGTTATCGCCTGAGTGGTGGGTACGGTTTTACACCTAAATGGAACTCAGCAGCAAGTTATTTTAAAAGAGCAACTTATCGCTTTGGCGCATTTTTTGAGAACCAATACATAGAAGTTAATAATCAACCACTAAACGAATATGCAGTATCCATTGGAATGGGATTGCCCATTCGGAAAGTAAATGCAATGCTAAATATCGGGTTAGAACTCGGACAGCGGGGAGCTTTAAAAGAGGATTTAATTAAGGAAAACTATATTAAACTTAACTTAAAATTAAACTTCAGAGAAATTTGGTTCTTTGAACGAAAATTCGATTAAACTTAAAACATAAGACATTATGGAAGCACAGGTAAAACGTATTTTAACAGCGTTTTTAGTAGTAGTTACAATAGCAAGTGGAGCTTTTGCTCAAAAGGGCGTAGAAGATGGTTCGAAATACGGACACGGAGAAGACAGTATTCGTGCCCTGACACATTTGTCGATGTATAAGCAGTTTTATAAGCAAAAAGGGTATAATGATGCTATTAAATCTTGGCGGGTAGTTTACTCGGAAGCGCCTAAAGCCAGTAGAAATATGTATTTACATGGCGTAAACATGTACAAAATCTTTTATCAAAAAAGCAAAACTCCGGAAGTACGTGAAAAGTACGTCGATTCTATCATGGAGGTATACAATCAGCGGATAGAATATTGGGGCGATGAAGGATATTACACAGCCCGCAAGGCAGTGGACTTGTATGCATTAGATTCCGATGCCAAAAAAGAAGTTTATGACATGATGCACGAGGCAATGGATATAATGACGAATCAAACACCTGACTTTGCCTTGAATGTTATGATGCAAACAGCTTTGTCGCTCTATTTGGATGAGGAAATAACCAAAGACAACATGGTAAATAACTTTGCTGAAGCTTCTGATATTATTAGCTTTCAGCTAAAAAGCGAAACAAATCAATCGAAAAGAGAACAATTGGAACAGGTACAGGCAAATGTCGAATTGATATTTACTCAAAGTGGAGCCGCCGATTGTGAATCATTAATTCCGGTTTTAAAACCTCGCTTTGAGGAGAATCCGGACGACATCGAAAACCTGAAGAATATTGTATCCTTGTTGCGCAAGCGCGATTGTGAAGCATCTGAATTGTACGAAAAGAGTGCCGAAGCGCTATATAAAATTGAACCTTCTGCAAATGCAGCTTATGGATTGGCTCGGGTATTTTTGAAAAAAGAAAATTGGGAGAAAACCACCGAATATTATAAAGAGGCCATCAATAACGAAGAAGATGATATTACAAAAGCACGTTATTACAAGGAGTTAGCTGAAATCACACTAGTTTCAGGTTCTCCTTCGCAAGCTGTTGGTTATGCTAGCGAGGCTCTTAAACTTAACCCGAACGACGGTGACCCGTATTTAACCATCGGCAAAGCTTATGCAAACGTTAAGAATTTTGGAGATAATAAGTTTCAGGCACGAACTATTTATTGGGTTGCGGTTGATATGTTTCAGAGAGCAAAATCGGTAGATACATCAACAACCGACAATGCAAATAAGCTTATCAGCATTTACTCTCAGTATTTCCCAGATAAAGAAGAAGCATTCTTTCATGATGTGACTGAAGGATCTAGTTACAAAGTAGGTGGTTGGATTAATAGAACCACTACCGCACGGTTTAACTAAACTGTGATAAGGTACACTCGAGAATATTTCAATGAAATATGCATAGATTGACCAATAAGATATTTTTTAAGATGATTCCTGCCATGGTGGGAATCATCTTTTTTGTATCGTGTAAAAACGATATTGAAGTCGTAAAACGCATTACAAGCATAGAAACGTATCCCACAATGGCTGCCGAACACGTGAGTTTATATCGCAGCGATTCCGGACAGATTGTAATGAAACTTGATGCGGCATCTATAAAGAAGTTTACCAACGTTGAGAATCCCTATACTGAATTTTCCGAAGGACTGGAAGCACAGTTCTTTGATGAAAATCAGGAAGTATCTACATATATTTCTGCTAACCATGTTATTTACTACGAAAAAGAAGAAAAATGGGTTGCTCGTTACGATGTAGAAGTGCTCGATCGTGACGGACGAGTAATCAATACAGAATACATGGTATTCGATCAGAAAAAAGGGAAAATATACTCCGATCAGTTTACGAAATTTACCGAAGAAGATGCCATTATTTATGGCAAAGGGTTCGAATCTGACCCCAATTTAACCAACGCACGTATACTTGAACCAACAGGATATTTTTATGTCGATAACGAAGAAAAATAAACGTACAATAGAAACAGTAATAAAGTATATTTGGTTGGTGGCAACTATAGTATTGTTGCTTCAGGGCTTTTATTATACAAATAAATTTGGAATGCAACCTTCTGCTAAATTTTTCCTGTTAAGTGGAATATCATTTTTATTTTTCATAAGACGTCACTACTTTAGCAAATAATTTGATGCTCTTATGAATTACATCTTATTGATTTTGATTACCATGATTCTTTCCGGATTTTTCTCCGGAATGGAAATTGCCTTTGTTTCTTCTAATAAACTACGAATTGAAATCGATAAAAAACGAGGCTCGCTGGCTCCCGGTTTCCTTTCTGTTTTCACAAAACACCCTTCCTATTACATTGCTACTATGCTTATTGGGAACAATATTGCGTTAGTAATCTATGGTATATTAATGGCAGAATTGCTCAATCCAATTTTGCAAAACTATTTTGAACTCCACAGCAGTATTTTAACAGTAAAAACAATCATCTCAACCATTATTATTCTTATATTCTCAGAATTTTTGCCCAAAACATTGTTTCGAATAAATCCGAATAAAATTCTTCGAGCTTTGTCAGTCCCAACCATGCTGTTTTATACGCTTTTTTATCCGATTACACGCTTCTCCATGGCTATTTCAAGTGTAGTGTTGCGACTGGTTTTTGGGATCAAAAATCATAATAGCAATGATGGTTTGGTGTTTGACCGTTTTGATTTAAGCGATCTGCTTACCGATTCGTCTGATGATAACGATACGCAACAGGAACTGAAAAACGATGTGCGAATTTTTCGCAATGCGCTGGATTTTACCAATATAAAACTAAAGGAATGCATTGTGCCGCGAAATGAGTTAGTGGCTGTCGAAATTAATGAAGATATTTCAGAGGTTATTCAAAAATTTAACGATACAGGGTTTTCACGACTTCTCGTGTATAAGGAATCAATTGATAATATAATTGGTTATACACACACCGTGGACATGTTTCGCAAACCAGGAAGCCTGAAAAATATTGTTCACAACTTACCCATTGTGCCCGAAACCATGTCGGCTAATAAATTACTTGCTATGTTTACAAGTCAGGGGAAAAGTATTGCGCTGGTTGTTGATGAATTTGGGGGTACAGCGGGAATTGTGACACTGGAAGATATTATTGAAGAAATATTCGGAGAGATTGAAGATGAACACGATAAGGTAGAACTTGTTGAAAAACAAATTGATGATAATACGTTCATTCTATCGGGACGGCACGAGATCGATTACCTTAATGATAAATTCGGATTCCAATTTCCCGATGAAGAGGACTTTGAAACTCTGGCCGGACTTATTCTTTATTATAATGAAGATATTCCCTCAATAAATCAGGTAATTGAGGTGGAGAATTATCATTTTCAAATACTTAAAGCTACCGGTTCCCGCATAGAAGAAGTCAAGTTGTGGTTTCTTCCCCACTAGTAAGTCTTTTCTCTTGCTACAAATGTTTTTTTATCTCCTTACTTCCACATCAGCGCATTGCTCATGCACAGGCAAGTTGGCCTATGCACCATTTTTCTATATGTATAGCATGGTTACTTTGAGTCTTGAGTAGTCTGTATTGTTTTGATTGTAAGCGAACCGCGTCTCAATGTCTTCCGAAGGTATGCATGGTTTTAATTTTATAAAATAGCATTGGCTTTTCAACGCACAATAGTTTTACCTACTAATGATTCATATTATTTTGTTTAAAATTCTACCGTAAATAATAAACAAATAAATTTGGCGTCTGTTTAAACTACAAATCATCGCATAATGTATTCAATAAGAGATTTAGAAAGACTTACAGGCGTAAAAGCGCACACAATACGTATTTGGGAAAAGCGGTATAATCTTATTGAACCCAAACGAACAGATACCAATATACGTAGCTACTGCGATGAGGATGTGAAAAAGCTACTGAATGTTGCTTTATTGAATAAACACGGTTTTCGTATTTCCAAGTTAGCGCAATTGTCCAACGAAGAATTACGCGAACGAGTGGTAGCTTTAAATGTTGGGTTGAATAAGTCGAGTGTGCAGATTGAGCACCTTATCATAAGTATGATCGATTTGGATGAAATTAAGTTTGAAGGCGTTCTCAATCGGTCGATTATTAAGAACGGATTTGAAGAAACGGTGAACGAACTTTTATTTCCCTTTTTCGATCGGGTAGGGGTTTTGTGGCAAACAGGCTCTATACATCCTGCACAGGAGCATTTTGTATCGAATTTAGTTCGGCAAAAATTGTTTGTAGCAATCGACAGGGTAGTGCCCGAATCTAATCCAAATACACCCACTTTTGTTTTTTTTCTTCACCATCAGGAATTGCACGAAATAGCCCTTTTGTTTTATAATTATATTGCAAAAAAGTGGGGAATGAAAACCCTGTATCTTGGGCAAATAGTTCCTTTTAATGATGTGAAAATGGTATGCGATAAACTTCAGCCTGAGTATCTTTTTACAGCATTTACTTCATCAATGGAAGATGGTTGGGTGCAGAATTATATTGAGGAATTGGCCTCAACTTTCACCGGCACTACAATATTTATCAGTGGGTATCAGTGTTCTACACTTGGGAAATTGCCCGGAAATGTGCAAATCGTGAAAGACATTGAAAGCTTTAAGCGCGTTATTAAGGTAATCTATACGAACCCTTAATTGTTGGTGCGTATACATTTCTTTTTAGGATAAACTCATTTTTACTTTATATTCACTGTATAAATGGAGAGACATGAGAATAATCATTTTACTAATCTTGATGAGTATGTTTTTTTCTACCTGCAAAACAAAAGAGTACGGAGCCAAAGATGTACAACTTGTTAAAAACTTCGATGTTCAGCAATACATCGGTACGTGGTATGAAATTTATCGGTTGCCTATGCGTGCCGAAAAAGACCTTGTAAATGTTACTGCCACTTATGAGTTACGTTCCGACGGTCGAATTGATGTTTTGAATCAAGGCTATAAGTACACACCCGCGGGCGATCATAAAAGTGCGAAAGCCATTGCATGGCAGCCCAACAAAGATTATCCGGCAGCATTATTTGTCCGTTTCTTTCATTTATTCAAATCGTCGTATCACGTACTGTATGTAGATGAATCATATCAATACGCCATTGTAAGTACTTACAAAAGAGATTATGCCTGGATTTTAGCACGTAAGCCTCAAATCCCTGATGAGATTGAGCAGGAGCTTAAGAGAAAAGCAAATGAATTTAGTATTGATACTTCTCTGTTTATAAAAACCGTCCAAAAATGGTAGGTCAGCATACTGTTTTGTTTTGGTTTCGGCGCGATTTGCGGTTGTATGATAATCATGCATTGGCAAAAGCTATTGCCTCCGGAAAAAACGTACAGCCGATCTTTATTTTCGACGAAAATATTATTTCCGAATTGCCCGCTAACGATCGCCGTATAAGTCTAATATATAACCAATTAAAACTTATCAATGCCGATTTATTGAAAATTGGAGCAAGCTTCCGTATTTTACAGGGCAACCCCAAAAATGTATTCGGGGAATTACTTGCCACCGAAAATATCAGTGCTGTTTATGCTAATGAAGACTATGAGCCATATGGAAGAAAGCGCGACGAAGAAATAACTGAATTTTTGAGCAGGGAAAATGTTGCGTTTCATTTGTTTACTGATCACCAACTTTTTCATCCAGCGGCAATACAAAAGAAAGATAACTCCCCGTACACCGTGTTTTCGCCATGGAAAAGGCAATGGCTAATTAAATTAGAGCAAACCGCAATAGAAAACTACGATGTTTCAGATTTACATAACGTAATTGTTTCATCGAATTATCGGTTTCCTGCTATTGAAGAAATAGGGTTTAAAAATACCAGCGATGCGTGGCAAATGCAACTTCCGCATCGCGACAAGCTTTTTGAATATGACCGGAAAAGAGATTTTCCTGCGCTGGATGGTACTACCCGGATGAGTATTCCGCTTCGGTTTGGATTTGTAAGCATTCGGCAGTTAATGCAACAGGCAGCAGGTTTCGATAAGTATGTGAGTGAGTTGGGCTGGCGGGAGTTCTATAGCATGATCTTATATCACTTCCCACACATTGTGCATCGGTCTTTTAAAGCAAAATACGATAATATTCCGTGGCGGAACAATGAAGAGGAGTTTTCTCGATGGAAAGCCGGCGAAACAGGCTATCCGATTGTTGATGCAGGCATGCGTGAGCTTGCTGAAACAGGATTTATGCATAATCGTGTACGCATGATTGTAGCCAGTTTTCTTACCAAGCATTTGTTAATCGATTGGCGATGGGGAGAGGCATGGTTTGCAGAAAAACTATTAGATTATGAATTGGCCAGCAATAATGGTGGATGGCAATGGGCTGCCGGATCGGGTTGCGATGCCGTACCGTATTTTCGAATATTTAACCCCACGTTGCAAACGCAAAAATTCGATCCAAAGTTAGAGTACGTAAGGAAATGGGTTTCGGAAGTGGATCAATCTACATATTCAAAGCCCATGGTTGAACATAAATATGCCCGGGAACGTGCGTTAGAAACATATAAAAGGGCGTTTAAATTCTGAACGGGCGTCAATAGAATATAAAAAGCAACCAAAATTCGCACAATTTGGGTTTAACTGATAATTAGTGCCCGCACGAAAACCACCTGCTTTTCCGCCATTGTTTAAAAAAATAGAACAATTCAGCAAAACTTTAAATGGTTATTCGTTTTTGTACCCAATTTGAATTTGATTTTGACTTCGTCGAGCTCCGCTTCGCTACGGTTCTTCATTTGCCCCATATCCCCCAGTTGGCGGATGTGAAGAAAATCAATTGCTTCCGCCAGCCGGCGGAACAGGGGCAAAACAATTGATTTTCATTCTATTGGCTCTACTTTAGGTACAAAAAAACGGACATCCATAAAACCCTATATTAGCCTGTCTATAAAGTCGGAGTATCCAGTGAATAAGCTCCATTTTCAAGGCTTTCGAAACTCAAAACCGTTGAGTTTACTGGTGTAAATGATACGGGTTTGAGTAAGAGTAACGCAGAAAATGGAGTTTATTGACGGATACTATATTAGATTTTCACCCCAATCACAATCACATCATCTGTTTGATGATATTGTGTTCCTACCCAGTTTTTAAATGTACGGTCGAGCATTGTTTTTTGTTCTTCCATTGGTTTTGAATGGATGTCGAGCAATAGCTTTTTGAAAGCTTTACGCATAAATTTTCGTCCTTTTTCTCCCCCAAACTGATCAGGGAATCCATCTGAAAACATATAAAACTGATCACCTTTTTTTAGTTGTATTTCATGTCTTGTGAAGGAATTATTATCTTTCAAATAAATTCCCACAGGCATTTTATCAGCCTTTATTTCAGATAATTCACCTTTCCTGATCATGTACAGTGAGTTGTAGGCTCCTGAGAATTCTGCATAATTGGCATCAAAATCGAAAATCACCAGCGAAATATCCATCCCGTCTTTTGTTTCGCCTTCATATCCTTGTTGCGATAAGGTGTTTTTTACATAATCGCGTAAGCTGTTTAATATAAGATGAGATTTCAGATTTTTTTTACTTGCAGTTATTTCATTAAGAAACGATACGCCCAACATGCTCATAAAGGCTCCGGGAACACCATGTCCGGTGCAGTCGGCAGCAACAACAATAACCTTATTGTCAATTTTATTAATCCAATAAAAATCGCCACTTACAATATCGCGGGGTTTGAAAAATATGAAATATTCGGTGAACCAGTCTTTGATAATGCTTTCCTTTTGCAGTACTGCCGTTTGAATGCGTTTTGCATAAGTTATACTTTTCTTGATGTCGGAATGCTGCTCTTCAATTCGGTTCTTTTGTCCTTCTATCTCGTCGCGCTGAGTAGTAATCTCTTCTTTTTGTTCGGATAGGTTATCTCGTTGAATCTCAATTCTTTCTTTTTGTTCTCTTATGGTTTGGGTTCGTTCTACTACTTTTTGTTCTAGTATACGTTTGTCTCTTTTAAGTTTTGCGGTACGTAGCCTGAAAACGAGAAAGAAAATTAGTGCTATTCCTGCCAGAATAATAATGTAGAAGAGTGTCGTTTGTGTAAATGGTTTCTGTATGGTTATAGGAATACTCAGGGTTTCACTTTCATTGCCTAATGCTGTTCGCGACTTTATTTTTAGCGCATATTGCCCTGGCGGAATAAAAGGGAATTCAATTCGTGGTTGTTGCGACCACGCTGACCAATCTTCCATTAATCCTTCTAGTTTGTATTGATATTTTACCGCATTGCTTTTCAGGTAAAATGGAGACGATACAATTACATACAATTCATTATTTCGATAGCTTAGCACAATATCTCGTTGAGGAATGAAAAAGCTATTTTTGTTTTTTATGGAGAGTGTGTTAATGGTCAGGTTTTTGGCCAAAACCAGATTGTCTTTGTTTTGAATTTCGTATAGATTATTTGCCCGATCTATTACCCATAAATTATCTTCATCATCCACAATTAGATTATCAATTTTATCGAATACACTTAGATAGCTCAATGCCTTTGATTGATATTTCTCTCCATTATTTAACAAGCTCCAGCTTGATGTTTTTATGAAACTAAATTCGGATTGGTCAAATATTAATTTGTAATCGGTGTCGGCTGGCACGCCAAGTTTTTTGTATTTGACAAATTTATCATCACTGAAAATATAGGCTTTATTCGAAGTGAAACAGATAACTTGGTTATCTATCCATCTCGCTCTAACATCTTCCATTAAAAAGTTTGAATGATCAAAATATTCAACCTGTGGTTTTGAATATGGATTTTTTAACACTCGTATTTGTCCAAAGTCGCCTAAAACGATTGTGTTTTTGTCTTTTTCAACTACAGAGTTCACTTCATCTGTAATTAGATAATGCTGCTTAATATCCCACTTCTTTTTGTTGTATTTGGCAATGTAGAGTCCCTTGTTGGCTGCAATAAGCAACGTGTTTTTACTATATTTCGATACGATAATCTGATTTATATATGCGTTGGGAATAAGCCACGTTGCTTTTGTTCCTTCAATCATGTATAAGCCGGTGTTTGATCCGGCCATCAACAATCCGTTAAACTCAAGCAAATGCAAACACTTCCCTTTTACTTTTTCTATTTTTTTAAATTCATAGGCTGATGATAGTAGCTTGTAAATAGTCTTGGTTTTGTATTGAGGTTGAGCATTCTTTGTATTATCAGCAATATTTTCTGCGACCTTGGGCGCTGAAGTTGTCTCTTCTTCATTCGAAAACCTTTTTAAGAAATTACGAAGCCTTCGTTTTCTTTTTTTATCAGTTTTGACCTCTTCTTCTTTTTTTTCTTCCTTTTTCTTCACGGTTATTCTTTCCGGTTTCGCTTTGGGCATAACTTTTACACTGATTCTTTTAGCGGCATAGTTTTCTACCTTTTCCAGATAGAATAATCCGTTGCTTGTGCCAATAAATTTCTTGTTTTGGTAATGTGCAAAACTTAATAAGTTTCCAGATAGACCGGGGAAAATATCATGTCTTTTAATGGGTAAGTTTAAATCTACACGACTGATTCCTTGCGCATGAGCTATCCATAATTCATTGTTTTTCTCCGAGAAAATGTCATAAACCTGATCATCAGTTAATCCGGTTGAGTAATTTATTGAGTAGGAAGTTTTTCCTGTTTCTAAATTAACAATTAAGACTCCTCCAATAGTTGTTGAAAGAGCTAAAAGTGAGTCGTTAACGAATGTGCCTTCGGTTAGAAGCGTTTGGTTCAGATACTCCTGATCCTTAATCTTGACTTTTTCAAGCGA
Source organism: Salinivirgaceae bacterium (assembly GCA_027858775.1). GTDB lineage: Bacteria > Bacteroidota > Bacteroidia > Bacteroidales > Salinivirgaceae > Salinivirga. The sequence continues at coordinate 18,714 of JAQICA010000231.1, forward strand.
TTTTCCATTGTACTTGAATATTTTGTTATCGGTATTTGCAATGTAGACCTTATCATGGGAGTTTTTCACATGGAATAAATACTCATTGTTCAGCGGGAATATAAGTCCTTTAATATAAAGCAAAGAATCATTCGAAAGTTTGAATAGTTTATTGTGACTTATAATGTGCAGTTCTTCGTTGAAGGCAAATGATCCGGAAACCGGAAATATGTTATAATCCGTATTTAATCGTTCTGTTTTGTTTTGGTTGTCAAGAATCAATATCGTTGAATCGCCAATAATTGCAAGTTTGTTATTAAATGGCACTACTTCGTTAAATATCTCATAACTATTTGAATTGTAGATAGAAGAGTAGGTGTATGAGCCTGAGCTGTCCATATAAATATGCCCAAAGCTTCCCGGTGTTGTAGCAATTGTTACGTGGTTTGAGTTTTGAGTAATTTTCAATGGAGTTTTTTCCAGTGAATGGATGTTCCAATGCGCTCCATTGAATGAAATAACTCCTTTTTTACAGGCAAATAGCATTTCTCCACTGGCTGCTTTTTGGATATCCCAAATACGGTAGTCAAAGTTTTCTGATCCGGCGAAGTTTGTTATATAGGGGGTGCCCTTCTGTGCTTGTGACACCTGGAACATGGCGAACAATGCCAGCATAATCGCCAAAAAGCGTTTGAGGTAAGTGTTTAATAACATGTCTGCCAGGTTTTTATATACGTGTAAGTTACGAAAAAAAGTTGGGCAATTTTAAAGTTTAAGCTTTCATTAACTCATATGTCTGAGTTATGGTTTGTGAAAAATATTTCAGAAGATGATTGTTTATTTATGACACCTGTTTCAACTGTTAACCAGACAAATGGAAGTATAATTCCAAAACAGCATTTTCAAGAATCACTTCATAAAGTTGTGGATTTATAGTTTTCTAGAAATAGAAACTCCTAAGACGATAAATAAAACCTAAGTTGAACGGCTTGAACGTAGTTAAAATGCGCTTTACTAGGGATAACCCCGACTTCGAACTTGTAGGTTTTTCACCGACTTGGCAATGTGAAAACCTTACAATTTCTTTGTCGTGGGCACGAATCGCACAATTTGGGTAAAAGCCTAATGTTTGTAGCAGATCAGTGTCAAAATTATAAAAAGTTGATTTTGCGACATTGATCCTTGTTAATTCTTAATAACTTTTTGGTGCCGAGATTTTACACCCTCTTAGAATTCGATATTTTTCGTTAGTAATGGTTGGGTTTTAAATAATCGAACATCAGGCGTTAATTTTCCAAAAATCAAGTGTTGTCAATAATTATAGGGTTTTTAACTTGATAACTTTACATGTAAATATTTGGTTTTTAGTATTAGTGAGTGGTATTTTTGTATTGTGCAAAATAATATAGCCCTTGGACAAGGATATCATAATATTAGAACTGATAGCTAAAATTGAAATGTTGACAAAACGAGTTCAACAATTAGAGTATTTTGAAGTGGAAAACAAAAAACTTCGAGACGAAAATGCTGAATTAAAACATCGTCTATCAAAATAATATCATCCTAAAAACAGCAATAATAGTTCAATACCACCTTCCAAAGATGAAAATCGTCTAAAAAGAAAAAGCTTACGAGAGAAAAGTGGATTAAAGTCTGGTGGTCAAAAAGGCAGAAAAGGAAGTACCTCCAGACAATAATGCATCCGAAAGAGCAATTCGAAACATAAAAGTAAAGCAAAAAGTGTCAGGACTATTTCGATCTACAAATGGTGCGTTTAGATTTGCAGTCTTACGATCAATAACTGACGCGGTTACCAAAAATGATTTGAAAGTTTTAAACTCCTTGAGAATTATTGCTACTTTGCAAAGTGATTAGTAACTAAACATTTTATACAATAAAAAATGACAAAATTTCATAAAAAACCAAGAGAACCATAAGTGAAGATATTTTATTAATATCTAATTATTTATATCATAAATTCAAAAACATAAAATCATGAAAATTATATCACCAGTAGTAAAGGCACTAAATTTATTAGTAATAGTTATATTATTTTCGAGCTGTTCATCTACAGTCCCTTTCATCTACAATGCACAATATACAGCAAGTAGCGAAAACAAAATAACTACTGAAAATAAGATTCATTTAACCATGAAAGATTTAAGGGCCGATCCTGAATTAATTGCTTATGTGTATAATAACTTTGGGATGAAAGTGAAAGATATAAAAATAAAAGATCCTAATATTTCAAAAGCAATTCTTACGAAATTTAAAAATGAACTAACTAAGAAGGGGTATATTTTAACAGAAGATATTGATGACAGCGATATGGTATTAATACTTTCAGTTACTAAATTATTTGCTAAAATGCGCCCGGGTTTTTCTAGGTTTACTACTAAAACCGATTGTTGTATAAAAATTGCCCTAAGTACCAATAATAACAATGCTGAATTATATGAAACGGATGTTTGTGGTAATAATGTACTTGTTAAAGGAGCGAGAGCAAGTAAAAAGCTTGTTTCAGAAGCGCTCTCTTTGTCAATAGACGATGCTCTATCGAAACTATTAAATGATGAGGGTTTGATTAATGCTGTTAGCAAATAAATAATAATTAAGGAAGGAGAAAACGATGACTAAAAAAGCAATTATTCTATTATCTGTTTTTGCTTCTCTCTTGTTAGCAAATACCAAAACACTAGTTGCACAAGAAGTGTTGGTAGAAAAGAAATCAAAAATCATTACTTATGAGAATGATATTATTCTCACAAAATATTTGCTTCTAAAAGAGGAGGATTTGTCTTATAAAGACAAAAAAGGGGAAATAAATACTCTCAATTTTAAAGATATCAAAAGTATTTCTATAAAGGAAGGACGCACTTTCTTTAAGACAATGGGAGTGTGTACCACTTTGGGAGTTATTTTGGGAGTTGTACAATACCCATCTGTGAAAGGAGTTGCTTTAGGGGGTGCAGCCGGGATTATTGCAGGATTAATTGTTGCCCCATTTGTTAAAAAACCACTCACGTTGGTATATCATATTGGTGAGTGGAAAGTTGAAAAATACAAGCCATAAAAAGCGTTCGAAATAATTAAACTAAAAAAATGGTTCTACTACTTATTTTGTGGGTGATCTTATGGAATGTGCATTTCTAAATTTGTGGGTAACCAGTTCACAGTCTTCAGCCAAATTGTTGAATGAGAACCACTAATTACCAACGAATTATCACAGATGAAAATGTGCTATTTATAAGTTTTTCCACAAAATTCGTAGTATTAAAAAGATAAATAGGATGCCCTATACTAGTTCCGTGAAAACCATAGAGCACAGTATTACAACAAGATAGTTGGGCTTCTGGTTTTGCTATAACGATCAGAATGACAGATATTTATGAGAATCACGAGTTGTGATAAAATATCCCATTAAAATTGATATAAAGAAGACTTAGCACGTAGGTTAGCGCAACTTAAACGATTACAATTTAGAGCTAAGTTCTATTTAAGTCAGCAATTATTCGTATTTTAGCTAAACGAAATCACAACAAGAAATAAAACCCTTTTTTCTCAGTTGCCGCTTGTTTCTCAAAGTGAACTACTTGATGAATTGCTTCAAGAACAGGAACTTCAAGGAAAGATCTTAGTTGATGCAGTTGGAAAGGTTTCGGAGAAAAGGA
>JAQICA010000236.1 GCA_027858775.1 Salinivirgaceae bacterium
TGGTTATGCTGATTCATTTAAAACGTAGAGACAAGTTATTCCTGAAAAGTCATTTCTCAGACCATAAAATTCTTATGCTTTCGGAGTACATTGTCTTGTCGGTTCCATTTATAAGCTGTTTTTTGATTCACAAACAATGGGTTGCACTTAGTGAGCTATCCGGTTTATTGATTATTGTCAATTTGAATCTAAAAGCAAAACATTCGAATTTAAACACGAAACTTCAAAAATTAATTCCCGACGATGCCTTTGAATGGAAAGCAGGCTTGAGGAAACAATTTTTCATAGTCGTTCCGGTTTGGATGATTGCTGCCGTTACTTCTTTTTTTGTGGGAAGCGTACCAATTGCAATTTTTATTATTGGGATTTCAACTTTAAGTTTTTTTGACAGGTGTGAGCCGTTTCAGGTTTTATTGTCTTATGAGTTAAGTTCCCAAAAGCTTTTACTATTAAAAATAAAACGCCAGCTTCAATTATTCTCAATTTTGGTCGTCCCTTTACTTATTTTGTTTTTACTATTTAATTTTGACAGATGGTATATTCCAATAGCAGAATACTTTATTTTCTGCTGTCTTCATGTCTATACAATTATGACTAAATATGCATTCTTTGAACCAAATATAAAATCACCGGCAGCACAAATTTTTTTTAGTATTGGAGTGGTTGGAGGTATGATTCCGATATTTTTGCCAGTAATCTGGCTTTTAACTATTTGGTTTTATGTAAAATCTGTTGATAACTTAAACTTTTTCTTAAATGATTACAATTAGAAACCTGACAGTATCATATACTAAGGATAAAAAAGTTATTGAAAATCTGAGTTTGTCATTGGATAGTGGATTGATACACGGTATTGTTGGATTAAATGGTGCTGGAAAAACTACATTGCTTAACACTCTATTTGGATTAAAGAAATCGGATGCAGGAACAATAGCATTTGATAACCAAAAAATTAACAAAAAATCTGTTGCGTACTTAGTGACAGAGAATTTCTTTTATTCCAATATTACAGGCAAAGAGTACCTGAGTCTTTTTAGAAATAGGGAGTTTGACACAGACAAATGGAATAAACTTTTCTCCCTTCCCTTGGACGAAATAATTGATGGGTACTCATCAGGAATGAAAAAGAAACTTGCATTGTTCGGAATTTTAAAGCAAGACAAACCTTTGATGATACTTGATGAGCCTTTTAATGGGCTGGACATTGAAACCTGCCGAATTATTCGAATGATTTTATTGAGGTTAAAAGAGAAAAACAAAACAATAATTATCACTTCTCACATAATTGAAACATTGACCAATTTATGCGATTTTATTCATTATTTAGAAAGTGGGCAGATAAAATTTACGAGAGACAAAAGCGGGTTCTCCGAATTCGAAAGAGAAGTATTTGGCAAAATTGAAAAGGACAATATTGACTTAATTAACGAACTAATTAAATAAGGAACGAAACGCTAACGAATGCAATATGTAATGCGGGTGTTCCTCGAGTATTCAACTACAGTTCTTCGTTGCAGTACCGCCAATTCGTCTTTGACGATTGAAGTAAAAAAAAAAGAAAATATGAATATACAAATTGTCTCCGTGGTGAATTGAAAGTGAGGGGCTTAGAAATGCCGTCTCCGTATATTGCCATACGTTGCCAACTATAATGCGGTGTTCAGCCGTAAATAGTGCTTGTCTTTGCGTCAAAAATTTCTGTATGCACAATTTCCCACGATCTATACTTGAGAGTCCAACCTTTTCTGCTCAAATTATTGTGGAATATTAATCGCGTTTTCACATCTGACGAATATCCGATGTATATTTTATCGTAATTTCGGGAGTACAAAACATAAACTGTAAACATAACTTCAGGAAAATAAAAAAGGCCGGAATGATTAATTCCGACCTTTGTTTTAGTAGCGGGGGAAGGACTCGAACCTCCGACCTCCGGGTTATGAGCCCGACGAGCTACCAACTGCTCTACCCCGCATTGTTTGAGGATGCAAATATAGGGTGAGTAAAACGTTTTACCAAATCTTTTTCCTAATAATTTCAAAAAAATGTTTCTTTCAATAATATTAAAATATCTTGTAGTACGTAAGTAGTTAATATACAACCATGAGAGAATATAAAAGAGCCTTGCAACTCTTTTTTTCACTAAATATTTTTATATTTAAGATCAAAATTCATTTCTTTGCAAGGTAATATTAACTAAAAATTTTAAGCTATGTCAGACATTGCATCTCGTGTAAATAGCATTATCGTTGACAAGTTAGGTGTTGATGAGAGTGAAGTAACTGTTGAAGCCAGCTTCACAAATGATCTTGGAGCTGATTCACTGGACACAGTAGAATTGATTATGGAATTTGAAAAAGAGTTCAATCTTGCTATTCCAGACGATCAAGCCGAAAAAATCGGTACTGTAGGTGATGCAGTTAAGTACATTGAAGAGAACACAAAGTAGTAAGTTTTTTTTCACCCAAAAATTACCAAAATGAACATCAGACGTGTAGTAGTTACCGGAATGGGAACCATTAACCCAATCGGCAAAAATGTTGCCGATACATGGGAAAACATGGTTAATGGAGTTAGTGGGGCAGCTCCGATAACTCGTTTCGATGCTTCAAAATTTAAAACCCAGTTCGCTTGCGAAGTGAAAGACTATGATGTCAAGGACTATTTCGACAGAAAAGAATTACGTAAACACGATTTATACTCGCAGTTCGCAATGATTTCTGTTGATGAAGCCATTAAGGATTCTGCAATAGACCTAGACAAAATAGACCTCGACAGAGCAGGTGTAATTTGGGGAGCTGGTATTGGTGGATTACAAACGTTTGTTGATGAAATAGGAGGCTGGGCTACCGGAGACGGAAATCCGAGGTTCAGCCCTTTTTTCATTCCAAAAATGATTGCCAATATTGCTGCTGGTCATATCTCGATCAAGTATAACCTGCGAGGACCAAACTTTACAACTGTTTCTGCCTGTGCGTCGTCAACTCATGCAATTGTTGATGCCGTTAATTATATCCGATTAGGATATTCAGACGTTATGGTTGCAGGTGGTTCAGAAGCAGCCATTGATCAGGCTGGTGTGGGTGGTTTTAACGCCATGAAGGCCATTTCTACCCGCAACGATGACCCTAAAACAGCATCCAGACCATTTGACAAAGATCGCGATGGCTTTGTAATGGGTGAAGGAGGTGCAGCGCTAATTCTCGAAGACTATGACCATGCAGTAGCGCGTGGCGCAAAAATTTATGGAGAAATAGTCGGAATAGGCCTCAATGCCGATGCTCACCACATGACAGCCCCGCACCCGGAAGGTGATGGAGCAAGGAAAGTAATGATGATGGCCATTAATGATGCCGGTATTAAGCCGGAACAAATCGACCATATCAATACACACGGTACATCTACAGGTCTTGGTGATATTGCTGAACCGAAAGCAATTGTCAAAACTTTTGGAGAACACGCCTATAAAATTGCGCTGAACTCCACAAAATCGATGACCGGACACCTTTTGGGAGCTGCAGGTGCACTTGAAAGTATGGCAACCATTTTTGCCCTGCGCGATCAAATAATTCCACCTACTATTAACCAATTTAATCTTGATGAGGAAATTGATAGTAAGCTTCATATTGTGTTCAATAAAGCACATAAAATGGAGCTCACCTACGCCCTCACTAATAACTTCGGATTTGGTGGACATAATGCAACAATTCTTTTCAAAAAAGTATGAGGTAGTGTGTAGCGACATTAACTTTGCAGCGCACAACATTACTTTTGAGAACGATAAATCGTTCAAAAATTCGATTAAGAGAGTTACCGGCTTTAAGCCGAAAAAACTTATATTTTATAAGCTGGCCTGTATTCACAGGTCAGCTTCTTTTTACCATAAAAAAAAGCTCATTAATAATGAGCGTCTCGAATTTTTGGGTGATGCCATTCTAGGCGCCGTAGTAGCCGAATACCTTTTTAAAAAGTTCCCCAAAAAAGATGAGGGAAACCTCACAAAATTCCGTTCAAAACTGGTCAATGGCCAAACTCTTACAGAACTTGCACAGCGCACAGGTATCGATCATAAACTTATTACCAGAGCAATCGATAAAGAAGTAACACATCATATTTATGGCGATTTTTTTGAAGCCTTTATAGGTGCTGCATACCTTGATAAAGGATATACAAAAACCAGAAGTTTTATTATTAAACAAATTCTGGAGCAATTAGTCGACCTTGAAGACATGAATAAGCGCGATACCAATTATAAAAGCACATTGATTGAATGGGCGCAAAAGAACCGAAAAAGCATTAAGTTCGAAACCTCATGTGTTAACAATGAGAATGCACACAACCCTGAATTCCAGACGATTATAGTTGTGGAGGAAAAAGAAGCAGGAGTTGGTACAGGACGGTCGAAAAAAGAAGCCGAACAAAACGCTGCCCGAAACACCCTGGCAAAAATAGACACTTAAGATATGGCTCATGTTCTCTCCATGGATGTGGATGTCGAATACCCCGATATTTACGGCGTTATTTCAGATTTGCCGTCCTATAAAATGTGCGCACAAATTTCCCGCTTTCTCAGGTTGGAGCTTGTTCATGAAGATGCCCTTTTAAATACCCCACCCCCCATTACTGAAATTGTTGCTGGCGAAATGATTACATACGAAAAATTTATATGGGCTGATGCAGAAGCGGAAGCATTCTTTTACCTTATTAATAACCAGGTTGAGGTAGTTGGGGCTTCACCGGTTCCAGAAGAAAATACTTTATTTCAAGAAGAGGAAACTCACAAAAACACGCATTTTCTACTCCCCGAATGGAAACAAGTTTCTTATTTGATTCATACCGAAGGATTAGAAAACATGATTGAAATAGAACAATTAAAAGACGTTAGAGGCATACGATTTGTTATGAAGCAAGCGATAAATCGATTTAAAAATTATTCAAAATTATTATAAAATGATCAATACACACGATTTTAAGCGCCTGAAAGCTATTAGTGAAACCCCCGGAACATCTGGGTTTGAAGGTGAAATTCGACAATTAATTCATAAGGAAATAGCTCAATATGCCGATGAAGTGAAGATAGATAACTTGGGGAATCTGATCGTGTTTCGAAAGGGTAAATCATCTGCAAAAAAGGTGATGATTGCTGCACACATGGATGAAATAGGTTTTGTAGTCAGTCATATCGATGATAAAGGTTTTGTGCGATTTCAGCCCGTTGGTGGTTTCGATCCCAAAACGCTTACTGCCCAACGTGTGGTTATTCATGGTAAAAAAGATATTACCGGAGTAATGGGGAGCAAACCGGTACACATCATGAAAGCCGAGGAGCGTAAGAAAAGTGTTGAAATTGACGACTTTTTTATTGATACTGGCTATAGTGCCGAGGAGCTGAAGGGATTAATTGAGCCCGGAAATGCAATTACACGGGAAAGAGAACTTATTGAAATGGGTAACTGCTTCAATGGAAAATCACTTGATAACCGTATTTCAGTATATATTTTGGAACAAACAATAAAAATGCTCCAAAAAGAAATACCCGCATTTGATACGTATGCAGTATTTACGGTTCAAGAAGAAGTTGGATTACGAGGAGCCCACGTAGCTACCCAAACAATTGAGCCCGATATTGCCATAGGTTTAGATACCACTATTGCTTTCGACACACCCGGTGCCCAACCACACGAGGAGGTTTCTCGTTTGGGCAAAGGTACTGCCATAAAAATTATGGACGCTTCGGTTATTAGTGATTTGCGTATGGTTGCATTTCTGAAAGAAATAGCCAATGCCAACAACATTACGTGGCAAACCGAAATGTTACCCGGCGGAGGAACCGATACCGGTAGTATTCAACGAATGGTGAAGGGTGGTGCTATAGCCGGAGCTATTAGTATTCCTACTCGCCACATACATCAGGTAATTGAGAGCGTACACCAACAAGATGTACTGGATAGCATTAATTTATTGTATTATAGTATTCTAGGCATGGATAGATTGGATCTGATCAATCGATAAAATCGTAAATACAGCCAAAATTTGAAGGAATAAATAATTGTACGATGAATAACGGTTTTGATGCCCGAAAATATTCTGAATTGGCGCAAAGCCACTACAAGAAGCATCAGCAACTTGTAAATAAATTGCGCAAAAAGAAGCTCCGGAAACTCGATGAGCTGGTTCAGCAATGGGACGCCGAATTGTTTGAGGAAATTAATTGTCTCGATTGTGCAAACTGCTGCCGTTCGCTTGGACCGCGAGTAACGGAAACCGACATTAAACGTATTTCAAAGCATCTGAAGCTTTCTACAACCGTCTTTATTGACCAGTATTTGAGAATTGACGAGGATAATGATTATGTTTTTCAAGCTATGCCTTGTCCTTTTTTATTGGACGATAACTATTGTGTAATCTATGAAAAACGACCAAAAGCTTGTCGTGATTATCCACACACGCACCAGCCCGGCTTTCAGAAAAAGCTAAAGCTATCGTTGAAAAACACCATTACGTGTCCGGTGGTATATACTGTTTTTCAAAAATTGAATGATAGCTTTTCTTAGGTGCGCTAAATACAACTAAAACGTATTTTATTCCACGACTATACTTTTTTTTAGTAATATGCGTTCTATTTAGCATTAATAGTGTAATAAACGTTCAATCAATAAATGTATGAGGTACGGGATCATTATATTTGCCTTACTTATTAGTACGGGATTACTAAGAGCACAATCCGATTATTCATCAGTATATCGCTTTCTTACATTGCCAACTTCGGCTTATTCGGCATCGCTTGGAGGGAGCCCAATAGCTAGTGCAGATAGCAATATCAACCTAATTTCAGTAAATCCGGCTCTGCTGAATGAGAAAACACATAGCCAAATGGGTTTGAACTTTTCCAATGTGAGTCCGGGAATTAATATGGGAATGATTGCCTACGGGTTCGATTGGGCAGAAAAGGGCAGCTTTGGGTTTGGTTTTCAATACCTGAATTACGGTCAAATGGATGCTTACGATGAATTTGGTGCCGATATGGGAACATTTTCAGGTGGCGACTATGCATTAATGGCTTCGTGGTCGCAATTGCTGTTAAAAGATTTACGTATTGGTGCTACAGTCAAAGGCATTTACTCCAAAATAGATCGTTACCAGTCGCTTGCAGCGGCATTCGATGCTGGTTTAACCTACAATAATGAAGAGTGGCTCCTTACTGTTTCTGTGGTTGCAAAAAACATTGGCTCCCAGATAGATGAGTATATTGAAGGTGAAAATGAACCGCTTCCGCAAGATTATCAATTTGGAATTGCCAAAGGCTTGCCACATGCACCATTTCGGTTTTCCGTTGTAGCACACCATTTACACCAGACTAATTTACTTATTGAAAACCAAAATACGGTAACGCCAAACAACACAGACTTGGCCCCCGATGAGTTGGAGATAGATTACATTAACAACCAGTCTGAAAAAATTGCCCGCCATTTGATTTTTGGTGTCGAATTTCTGCCGAGCGAAAAATTTACAGCAAGAGTAGGCTATAATTATTACCGGCGCAGCACCATGAAAATGATTGAGAAGGGTGGCATGGTAGGTTTTAGTTTGGGGGCTTCGCTGTTAATTAAAGGCATTCATGTAGAATATGCTTATACTGCCAATCATTTAGCTGGTGGTATTAATCAATTGTCTATCCGCACCAACCCATCCCGCTTTTTTTAGAGGAATAGCGGTTATTATTTGATTCACATCGCATACTTATTTTCCGGTCTGTACTTGATGAAACCTGTATTTATGCGGCAATTTCAAGCACATGATTTTCTTGAAGAGAAATGTTTTTTGAGTGTCATTTGAAAATTAATGTTAATGCAAAGTGTAGGTGTTTTCGTTTCTGTAGATAATAAATAGTATATTTGGCAAAAAAGAGACTATGCGAATTGCAGTTAACGTAAGGCTGTTACTAAAAAATAAATTGGCAGGTATCGGCTGGTTTACATACGAAACACTTAAGCGCATTGCACGTGCTCACCCGGAGCATGAGTTTATTTTTATTTTTGATCGGGCTTACGACAAAGAGTTTATTTTTGCCGAAAATATTAAACCGGTGGTTGTTAATCCACCTACCCGGCATCCGCTTTTATACATTTTATGGTTTGAGTTGCAAATTCCTGCCATTCTTCGGAGACATAAAGCCGACTTATTTCTTTCCCCCGATGGATTTTTGTCGTTACGTACCAAAAAACCTCAAATTGCCGTTATCCATGATATAAATTTCGCACATAGGCCACAAGATTTACCATGGAGCTACCGGAAATATTACAATTACTTTTTTCCAAAATTTGCACATAGAGCCACGCGCTTGGCTACGGTTTCTCAATATTCCAGGAACGATATTGTAAATACGTATGGTATTGCAAATGAGAAAATAGATGTTGTTTATAATGGGGTAAACGAAATGTATACGCCGTTGCCTCATTCGCAGAAGCGCATTGTGCAAATTCATTATAGTAAATCGTCACCCTATTTTTTGTTTATCGGAGCCTTTAGCGCACGTAAAAATATTGCCAGGTTAATTGAGGCTTTTGATATTTTTAAGAGAACAGACAAGCAGGGTTTTAAACTCCTTTTAATTGGAGAACCATTATTTCGCGATTCATCATTGAAAAAGACTTTCGATAACCTGGCTCATAAGAATGATATTGTTTTTTTGGGTAGGCAAACTCCCGATAATTTGCATCAAATTCTTGCTTCGGCATACGCACTTGCTTTTGTACCCTTATTTGAAGGGTTTGGTATTCCAGTGGCTGAAGCCATACAGTGCCACGTTCCGCTTATCTGTTCCAATGCAACATCGATTCCCGAAGTGGCCGGTGAAGCTGCAATAATGGTAAACCCGGAAGATACAAAACAAATTGCTTTGGCAATGACTGAGATTTCGATAAATGAAAAACGGTATCAGGAACTTGTAGAGGCTACAAAACGACAAAGTGGTGCTTTTACATGGCAAAAATCGGCCGATAAGTTGTGGAATACTATCGAAAAAGTAATAGGATAAGTTTTTTGGTGATGAAACTACAAAAAGAGCCGCTTAAAGCATTTTTAGAATCTGGGAGAATTGAGGCCGGGTGCGATGAAGCCGGACGTGGTTGTTATGCCGGACCTGTTTGTGCGGCAGCTGTAATTTTGCCGGAAAATTATAGTCATCCGTTGCTCAACGACTCAAAAAAGCTCTCTGATAAACAACGCAGGTTATTGCGCGAAATAATTATCACAGATGCTATCGACTATGCCATCGCCATGGTCGATCATAAAGAAATAGATCAGATTAATATTTTAAATGCGTCAATTTTGGCTATGCATAGAGCTTTAGAGAAGCTTTCAATAGTGCCCGAATATATTTTAGCTGACGGGAATAAGTTTACACCATTTAAGACCATTCCTCATTCGTGCATTATTAAAGGCGATGGGAAGTATTTTTCCATTGCAGCTGCATCGATCCTTGCAAAAACTACACGTGATGATTTTATGCTCGACTTGCACAATAATTACCCCGAATATGATTGGGACAAAAATAAAGGTTATCCCACTCCTGCTCATCGCAACGCAATTTTGAAGCACGGTATTTCTCCTTATCATCGGAAAAGCTATCGCATGCCGGGTATAGAGCCTGAATTGCCTTTCCCGGACTAATCCCCCCTCGGTTTTCTTTAGCTTGCAACCGTGTCAATAGATAGGGGGGGATTTCAACCCATCGCACTAGCAGAAAGTATTCTAGTATTTTTTTCCCGTGCGAAAGTATATGCGATCCGCAGTTACTACAATGTCTAACGGAAAGTCGTGGTTTTCGCTAGGTACTTGAGTAACCATTTGTTCGTTAAATCCAATTCCCACCAGTGTTGCCGATAACCGATTGTGACTTAAAAACTGATCGTAGTACCCTTTCCCCCGGCCAAGTCTGAGACAGTGCGAATCGAATGCTACTCCGGGAACCAACACTAAGTCGGGGGTAGGGTTTACTATTGCATCACCCACCGGTTCAGGAATATTGTAGCGTTCATCAGGTTTCATATTCGACGTACCTGTATATCGTTTAACCCTCATGGTGTCACCATCGATCACCGGTAAAAGTATTTCCTTTTCACGGCTCAATTTTTCAATAAAAGCATGAGTTTTAATTTCGTCGTCTAATGACCAGTAAATTAAAATGCTTTCGGCTTGCCGGAATTGGGGTAGCCCATATAATCGCGTTTGTGCTGTTCGGGTTTGATTTGTTTTTTCGTTTTCTGAAAGCCCATTGACAAGTGCTTTGACTTGTCTACGCACTTGTTGTTTTTCTGTGTGCATGATAAATTATTTGCTAATTTTATGTGTTCCGTGATTTATGGATTATACCCCGAGTTTAGTAATATTTGTTGATAATCGTAGTTGTCCATTAGCATAGGAATCGTTACATCGCTATTTTTATTCATGTATGAGCGAACAATATTCCAGCCAATCCACTGGCCTATGCGCCCCGGACTGTTTTTCCCGAATGGTCCGGTAAATGGAGCCTCTTCAATGAAGCGTTTTATCAGCATTCTGTTTCCATCGAACAGTAGTTTCTTATCCATTAGGTAGAGCCACACTTGATCCTCCGATTTATTGCACCATTGGATCTCCGCTTCCGAATACCCAATTTTCAATTGGTCGTTGGAATTGGGGAAAAGTGCATCCATTAAATAGAGTAACTTCCCATGATGAATCATGTGCGAAACCAGGTTTTTTGTATCGCCTTCAAAAACAAATTCTGTAGAAATCCACCCTTTTAGAGCCTCATATGGGATGGCTTCTGGCTGCATTCGAATACGAAGGTATTTAGCAATTTGTAACTGGTCGTAGTGGCGACTGTCAGAACCCAGAAATTTATCAAGGCTGATGGCTAGAACACTATCGGCTACAATAATGGACTGGTTAAATCCGGATATGATGGTGTAAATGTCGGGAATGTTTTTTTTCGGGAAGTAGTATCGGTAATGTTTAAAAGCTCTGTCGATATTGTCTTTGTACTTGCCAAAATCATTGTAAAGCTCCATCCCCTTTACATACGACATTCGTATTTCGTATTCCGTTAAAAATAGTCCCAGTAAATCTTCAAATTCACTACTGTAAGGAGTGCCTACTTTAATGATATGCTCGAAATAAATGGGAGCGAATAGGGGGTATTTGTTATACAAACCATTCGCTTCGGCGGCCACTGTGTTTGGATCGGGTTCGAATAGTATACTGTCGAATCGTATGAGTTCCGGGTTAGTGGAAATGTCAGAAATGTCGATTTTTAATTTGTTTTGAGTGCATCCTGTTAGCAATAGAACGGCAACTATAAAGAGTGAGCCCGTAAAGCGTTTAAAGTTGATCATTAGGGTGTTTTTATTTTTTTGCTATGTAAATCATAATTGGCAACGTTTATTCAAATTAAAAACGATGCGATATGCTAATCAATTGCAAAAAAACAAAATATTTACTTAGTGCGTACAAAAATGTCGTTAACTATTTTCAAAATTATTACATCAATGCAGCCTGAGTTTTCCTCCGTGCACTAAATGTCCGTCAATAAACTCCATTTTCTTCGTTACTTTTACTCAAACCCGCATTATTTACACCAGTAAACTCAACGGTTTTGAGTTTCGAAAGCCTTGAAAATGGATTTTATTCACTGGACACTTCGACTTTACAGACAGGCTTAATAGTGAATCTTTAAAAGCGCATTTCTCTAGTTGTGTATAGTAATTAAATTTCAAGAACAAGCCTTGCCTCTGCATAGCTTTGGCGGAACAAGGCTATGCTCAAAAATCGGAAACATGTTCTTTTTGAAAATCTACGCGTCCCGATTCTCAAGAATATTGTTTTCAAAAAGGTCGTAACGCAGAATCTTTAGCTCACGAACACAATTGAAAGATTATTTTAATTGTGAGTAAACTGGACTTTTCTTACGGACAATAGTTAGGCGAATAAAATAGATTCACACATTTATTTGTATTTTAGCTGATTGAAAATGGTCGATTAACTAAAGGGTTTTATTTTAACTATTAATAATACAATTTATGAATAAAATAGCGATTATTATTTTGGCTTTGGTGTTCGGCCTTGCAATAAATGCGCAGGGACAGAACAAGTTTGCTTTTGGATTTGAAGTGGCTCCGCACTTTTCGTTTGCGTCGAGTAATACCCAACGGGTTACTAATAATGGGGTGGCCATGGGAATAAAGTATGGTTTGCGTGCCGATAATTTTTTTGGTGAAAACTATGCGTTTACATCAGGTTTAATGATTTCTCATACGCAAATGAATCTTCAATATCAGGATTCCATTCTGCTGAAAACGGTTGATGATACATACGAACTCGATAAAGAGGCCGTGGTTAATTACTACATCCAATACCTCGAAATACCTTTAGGCTTTAAATTTCAGTCGCGCGAAATTGGCTACTTTCGTGTATTGTTTGAAGGAGGCTTTATACCTGCCATTCGCTTACGCCAAAAAGCAGCCGTATCCGATGCCGATATAGGAAAACAAGAATTGACCGAAGGAATCACGCTTTTTTCTACTTCGTACTATTTTGAAGGCGGTATGGCCTATTCTCTGGGGGCAAGCATGGCTTTAAAGGTTACTGCATTTTATAGTAGTGGTATGGTCGATATTACCACAGACAAAGATAAGCGTGACGATAGGATATTGAGAAATGAGGTTGGTTTAAAATTAGGACTGTTTTTCTAGTATTAGCCCCAAATAGCTCTTACGAATTGAACCTTTAAATTCAGAAAAATTAGAGGAATGAAAGTTGCCATAGCACAGAATAATTATCATGTAGGGAATTTCGAAAGCAATACAAACAAAATAGTATTGCAAATTAAACGGGCTAAGGAGCAGGGAGCGCAACTTATTGTGTTTAGTGAGTTGGCCGTGTGTGGATACCCACCGCTCGATTTGCTTGAGCAACAGGGTTTTATAGAAAAGGCAGAAAAGGCCATAAACGATATATTGTTGCACACCACCGGAATAACCGCAATTGTTGGGGCGCCGGGAATAAATAATTCAGAAGAAGGAAAAAAACTGTACAATTCGGCTTATGTTATTGCCAATGGGGAGATTCGGAAAGTTATTCACAAAAGCCTTTTGCCCACCTACGATATTTTTGATGAATACCGCTATTTTGAACCTTCCGAAGATAATGAAGTCGTAGAAATTGAAGGCACAAAGGTTGCAATCACTATTTGTGAAGACCTTTGGGACGAACAACCAATCGACCAACCATTTGCACAATCACGGCTGTACAAGCACGCTCCCATGCGAAAACTTATGGCACATAGTCCTGAAATTATTATAAATATTGCCGCTTCACCATTCTCACATAATCAGGAATACAAACGCCGCGATATTCTGCGACGAAACGCTTCAACCTATAACTTACCACTTATTTACGTAAATCAGGTAGGTGCAAACACAAATATTATTTTCGATGGTAACTCTAAAGTTGTGAATAGTAGGGGTGAGATTGTCACACAATTAAAGCGTTTTGAAGAGGATTTTCAATTTGTTGAAACTTCCGTAATAAATCAAATGAAAATTACGGATTTCAATCTTGATGATACCAACATTCGTCAGATTCACAATGCATTAGTGCTTGGAATAAGCGATTATTTTACCAAGACTGGATTTAAAAAAGCACTTCTGGGGCTATCCGGTGGAATCGATTCAGCAGTGGTCGCTGCATTGGCCTGTCGCGCATTGGGCGCTGAAAATGTACATGGCTTGCTTATGCCCTCAGAGTTTTCATCGGATCATTCGGTCAACGATGCGGAATTGCTTGCTCAACGTCTGGGAATGACTTACGATATTGTTCCCATCAAGGATATATACACCAGTACGAACAACGCTTTAGCCCCCGTTTTTCCTGAAAACACATTCGACATAACGGAAGAGAATATTCAGGCGCGTATTCGTGGAATGCTGCTTATGGCTTATTCCAATAAATATGGAAATATGCTGCTAAATACGTCGAACAAAAGCGAAGCAGCCGTGGGCTATTCAACATTGTATGGCGATTCAAATGGCGGATTGTCGTCCATTGGCGATTTGTATAAAAAACAAGTATATGCACTGGCAGAGTTTATTAATAGCGAAAAAGAATTTATTCCGTACAATACCATCAATAAAGAACCAAGTGCTGAGCTCAGACCCGATCAGCAAGATTCGGATAGCTTGCCGCCGTACTATGTGCTCGATAGTATACTGTTTGAATACATAGAACGTAAACAGTCGCCCAAAGAAGTTATTAGCATGGGTTTTAAGCGAAGCGATGTGGAAAAAATTGTTCGATTAGTAAACATTAGTGAACACAAACGATATCAGTTTCCACCAATTTTAAGAGTTTCCTCCAAGTCTTTTGGCGAAGGTCGACGTTTCCCTATTGTGGCAAAATATGACTTTTAGAAATATAAAAAAGGCCTCTCTGCATATCAGAAAGGCCTTTTTTATTTGTTAAAATTTTAGGATTAGTTTCGAGGACAGCTTCCATCTCTCATTCCCATTCCGTTTCCACGACCATGTCCGTTTCCTTGACCGTTTCCTCTACCTTGATTGTAGCCACAACCGGATCCGTGACGGTTTCCGCGACCCCCGCCGAAATGGCCTTTTCCGCCTCTGCGCATTCCTTTGTTGTCGTACCAGATCTTTTGGTCTGTGGTAAGTAATTCTCTTACTGCTAATTGGTGATTACTGGATGCTTTATGCATTTGTGTTTTGATGCTGCCCATTTTTTCAATTTTTGCATCAATCATTTTTGCATCAGGGTTATCGACTACACGCAATTTGTGTAATTCGGCCCGCGCAATATCCAGATCGGCACGGTACTCTGCCATTTCTTTCCAATGAGCATTGCGTAAATCTGTAACTTTCTTTTCCTGATCATCTGTTAGATCGGGAATCATGCAATTGCGGTATTGGCTATCGTCGTTGGCGGCCATATTCCGTTGACCTCGTTGAGCATTTAGAATGCTGCCCGAAATAAGAACTACTGCTAATGTTAATAATGCAATTTTTTTCATGTTAAAATATTTTATTGGTTAATTTGTATCTATGATAGACTAAATACAAAATGGTTTAACAGACATATTATTTTTTTATTGGTTTTCTCTAGCAACTCTGGTAAATTGCAGCTATTCAGTAGTGTATAGAAAATATTTTTTTATAATTAATTATTATGGACGAGAAGTTTTTACATCATATCTGGAAATATAAATTATTCGATAGTACAACATTAAAAACAGCAACGGGAGAGCCTGTTTCTGTGCTATCTGTGGGTATCCATAATCAGGATGCAGGCCCCGATTTCTTTAATGCACGGTTAAAAATTGGAGAAACAGAGTGGGCCGGCTGTGTGGAGATACATCTTAAGGCCTCGGACTGGTATGCACATGGACACGATTCCGATAAAGCGTATGATAATGTGATTTTGCATGTGGTCGCCATTAACAATAAAGGGGTTGAACGATCTAATGGTTCGGTAATACCGACAGCAGAATTGGATTACAATTCGCATTACGCCAATAATTATAAAATGTTGCAGGAGTCAAAGCAATGGATTTCGTGCGAGGAACAGTTTGCTTTCGTTGATGAAGCAATTCGTGGATTGTGGCTTGAAACATTGCTTGTTCGAAGGCTCGAACGTAAGAGTGGTATTGTGCGAACATATATGGCTCAAACCAATAACGATTTCGACGAGGTATTTTTCAGAATGCTGTGCCGTAATCTTGGTTTTAAAACCAATGCAGAACCCTTTGAACAGTTGGCCAGGAAAGTTACTTTGCGCATGATCAGGAGTATAACGGGAAATGTGAAGAAAATTGAGGCGTTGCTTTTTGGCGCTGCCGGTTTTTTAGAGGAGGAGCACAACCAATATCAGCAACAGCTGAAAACGGAATACCAACATTTGGCTAATCGGTTTCAGATATCCTCCTTACCCAAATCGATATGGAAATTTGCGCGTATGCGTCCGGTTAGTTTTCCTACAGTGCGTATTGCCCAATTAGCAGAAATGCTCAGTCGTAAAACGCAGTTTACAACCTTTTTGAAAGAAGCTCAGGAGCTAGAAGAGGTAATTCGGTTTTTTGAGGCCGAAACTGGCGATTTTTGGCTGAATCATTACACCTTTGCTAAGGAATCCAAACCCCGGGCAAAAACATTAGGGAAAACAGCCATTCATAATTTAATAATAAATTCAGTTTTTCCATTTTTGTTTACCATGGGGCAGTACTACGGTTCCTCTGAACTTCAGGATAAGGTAATGCGATGGATGGAGAATTTGCCTGCCGAAAAGAATCACATAATCGATAACTGGCGCAAAACCGGCGCCCCCGTCTCTTCGGCTTATGAGTCGCAGGCTTATATTGAATTGTATAATGAGTTTTGTAAAACTCGAAATTGCCTGAATTGTCGCCTTGGAGGGTATATTATCAAGGACTCATGACTATTTGGCGCATATTCTCTGGCTGTTCGGACACAATGGCGTATTTGTTGTGTTGGCATTTGGTTTGACTTGTTGGTGTAGAATACAATAATAATTTAACAAGAAAGGAGATCATTATGTTAACTCGTAGAGATTACACCAACCCTTATGTTGCACATTTTTTGAACGAAATGCTCAGCAAATCCGATAAAGAAACCGCTCAGGGCGTATCTAAAAATCAGTGCAAAACCAAGCCTGCTGTGAATATTAAAGAAGATGATACACAGTTTGTAATTCAACTTTTAGTTCCCGGTTATGTTAAGGATGATATTGTAATTGATATCGATAATCAGGTTCTTACGATTTCATCGAAAGAAAAGGAAGTGGAAGCCGAAGTGCAAAAAGAGCAACGTTTTACGCGTAAGGAGTTTGAGTTGGGAACGTTTCACCGTTCATTTACTCTGCCCGAAAATCAGATTGATGAGGATGCTATTCGCGCAACGCACGAAAACGGTGTGTTAACCATTGAAATGCCTAAGCGTGAGGAAGCTCTGCCAAAACCTGCCAGAAGCATTTCAATAACGTAAAACGGTGGATGATTGTAACAGATAGTTGAAATAGAATAGTGCCGGCATCTTTTTATTTAGATGCCGGCTTTTTTACATTTAAACAATGCCTTCGCGAAGTATATCGTGCAGATGAATCATACCCAGGTACTGATTATTATCCACTACTGCTAGTTGCGTAATGCTGTTTGCTTCCATTATATTAAAAGCCTTTATTGCCATTGCGCCTGGTTCTACGTGTTTGGGATTTGGACTCATAATATCTTTTGCTAACATAGCCGAAAAGTCCATCTTCCTTTGTAGCATACGACGTAAATCACCATCAGTAATAATGCCAATCAGCTCTTTCTTATTATTCACGACAGCAGCTGCGCCAAGGCGCTTGGCCGTAATTTCAACAATCACTTCATCGATAGCAGCAGATGGATTCACCTCAGGAACAGCATTGTTTTTATAAATATCGTTAACACGCATATAGAGTTTTTTGCCCAATGCTCCTCCAGGATGAAAACGCGCAAAATCTTCTTTACTAAAATCGCGGTACTCAATAAGAGCAATGGCTAGCGCATCGCCCATAACGAGCTGCGCTGTAGTACTCGATGTAGGGGCGAGGTTATTTGGACACGCCTCCTTTTCGATGGTACAGGGCAAAATGTAGTCGGCATTAGTGGCCAAAAACGATGAGGTGTTCGAAACCAGAGCAATAAGCTTATTGCCCCGCGACTTAATGAGGGGTACCAAAACTTTTATTTCGGGTGTATTTCCACTTTTTGATAAGCAGAGCACCACATCATCTTTTTGCACAATGCCCAAATCACCATGAATAGCATCGGCAGCATGCATAAAAATAGCTGGTGTACCGGTAGAGTTGAGTGTAGCCACAATTTTATTGGCAATGTTTGCGCTTTTTCCAATTCCGGTAATGATTACCCTTCCTTTTGAGTTGTAGATTAGCTCTACAGTTTGCGCAAAATTTTTATCGATAAAATCGGCAAGTTTTCTTATTGCATCAGCCTCATGTATAATGGTTTGGCGTGCCAGTTGCAATATTTGTTGGTGGTCGTGTTTTTTTTTATTCATTTTATGCACAATTTTTGTTGTAAACGCCTCGAACTACAAAGATTTCGGCGTGGTTACGTAACACCTTGCCGGCTTTTTGATTAGAGAAAACGAGTTTTACTGAGTAAGCTATGAACGATTCAATTATTGAATTAAGTTGTAATTGATGACAAAATAAATTAAATGTATTAGTTTTTTAGTAACTTAGTAGGAAGAATTTTTAGAAAAGAATTTCGAAGAATGAATAAAAAACATAAAGAACTTAGTGTTGAGTTAAAACACCATTTTGGATTCAATACTTTTAAGGGTAACCAGGAAGCAGTTATTCAAAACCTTTTAAAGAAAAACGACACATTTGTGCTCATGCCCACAGGAGGCGGTAAATCGCTATGTTACCAACTCCCTGCAATGCTTGAAGAAGGAACAGCCATTGTGATTTCTCCCCTAATCGCTCTCATGAAAAACCAGGTGGATGCTGTGCGAAGTTTTGCCGGAGATGATGGAGTGGCTCACTTTTTAAATTCTTCATTGAACAAGTCTGAAATGGCTCGCGTTCGAGAAGATGTGCTTAATGGAAAAACACGCTTGCTTTATGTTGCTCCTGAATCCCTAACGAAGGAGGAAAATGTTGCATTTTTGAAAAAGGCGAAAATTCAATTTTATGCCATTGATGAGGCGCATTGTATTTCGGAATGGGGACATGATTTTCGACCGGAATACCGACGAATAAAACCCATAGTGGAATCCATTGGTCGAGCTCCTATCATTGCTCTAACTGCTACAGCTACACCAAAAGTGCAGCACGATATTCAGAAAAACTTGGGTATGCTCGAAGCCAAGGTGTATAAATCATCATTTAGAAGAGACAACCTCTACTATGAAGTTCGCCCAAAAGTTAACATCAATAAACAAATCATAAAGTTCCTTCGCGACAACGAAGGGAAATCAGGAATTATTTATTGCTTGAGCCGTAAAAAAGTGGAAGAGCTAGCCGAAACACTCTGTGTGAATGGCTTTAAAGCACTAGCCTACCATGCTGGAATGGATGCAGCCACTCGTTCTGGCAATCAGGATAAGTTCCTTATGGAAGATGTGGATGTAATTGTCGCCACTATTGCATTTGGAATGGGAATCGATAAACCAGATGTACGGTTTGTAATTCATTACGATATTCCTAAAAGTCTTGAAAGTTACTACCAGGAAACCGGACGCGCAGGACGTGATGGTGGCGAAGGAAAATGTATAGCATTTTACGATTATAAAGATATTCAGAAGCTCGAGAAATTTATGCAGGGCAAACCGGTGGCCGAGCAGGAAATTGGTGCACAACTCTTAAATGAGGTAGTATCTTACAGCGAGTCAGGGGTATGCAGAGTTCAACTTTTGCTTAACTATTTTGGTGAAACATTAAATGAACCTTGCGGAAACTGTGATAATTGCCTAAATCCTAAAGACACATTCGAAGCGAAAGAGCATGTGACGATGGTTTTAGATACCATTGAAAAAATTAAAGAAAACTTTAAAGCCGACTATATCGCAAATTTTATGGCGGGTGTGGCTACTTCAGCCATAAAGTCATACAAACACCATAAATCACCAATGTTTGGTGTGGGAGAAGAATTCGATGCCCGGTTCTGGAATGGCATTATCAGGCAGGCATTAATTCGGAAATTACTGTATAAATCCATTGAGAATTATGGTATTTTGAGCCTAACTGAGAAGGGTGAAGAGTTTATTCAAAAGCCTTATTCACTTACTTTCTTCAAAGAACACAACTTTGATGAGGCCGAAGAAGAAAATGAAGCTGGTTCTGGTGCAAGTGGCAGTGAGTCTTCTGACCCGACCCTGTTTAAAATGCTTAAAGATCTGAGAAAGAAAATTGCGAAAAAGAAGAATATCCCCCCATTTGTAATTTTCCAAGATCCATCGTTGCAAGACATGTCTATTCATTACCCGATTAGTATGGAAGAGCTTCAGAATATCACTGGAGTAGGGCAAGGGAAAGCGAAGCGTTACGGGAAAGATTTTATTGAGCTTATTAAACGCTACGTAGATGAAAATGAAATTGAGCGTCCCAACGACATGGTGGTGAAGTCTGTTGTAAATAAATCGGGCTTAAAAGTTTATATTATTCAAAGTATTGATCGTAAACTTTCTTTGGAAGACATTGCAGCAGCAAAAAATATGGAAATGGGTGATTTGCTCAAAGAGATTGAAGCAATTGTTTATTCGGGTACAAAGTTAAATATAGGCTACTACATTGATGAAGTAATAGATGAAGAACATCAGGATGAACTATATGCATACTTTTTGGAAGATGCCGAAAATGAGTCCATTGAGGCTGCCTTGACAGAGCTTGGCGAAGATGAATATACTGAAGAAGATGTTCGACTGATGCGCGTCAAATTTTTCTCAGAAATGGGGAACTAAAATTCCTGAAAAAATATAAAAGGCTGTTTTAGAAGGGGTTTTACCTTTTAAAACAGCCTTTTTTTTGCAGTTTTGGGATCTTTCTGGAACCGACTTGAAATTTTGGTATGTGAAGAAATGCAGAAGCAAACCGTTCCATTTTTTGCATTAAATGTGTTCAAAATGCTTGTTTGGTAGTTGTTGGTGGTTTTTTATCACTATTTGCCGCTTGCCTCAAAAATGGTTTTGATGGTGTAAATCATAATTTTGAAGTCGACATATAGCGACATATTTTCAATGTAAATAATGTCGTAACGCAACCGTTCGACCATTTCATCTACATTTTCGGCATACCCGTATTTTACCTGCCCCAATGAGGTGATGCCCGGTCGTACGCGCAGCAGATGATAATAGTGTGGTGCGCGTTCTACTATTTGGTCGATAAAAAACTGCCTTTCCGGGCGTGGCCCAACCAAGGACATGTTGCCAATAATTACGTTGAAGAATTGTGGGGTTTCATCGAGCCGTGTTTTGCGTAAAAAGCGTCCCACAGAAGTAATACGGCTATCTGTTTTATTTGATAATTGAGGACCTTCTTTTTCAGCCTCCACAACCATAGATCTGAATTTGTATATTGTAAATGGTTTCCCAAAACGGCCAATTCGCTCGTGCGAGTACAAAATTGGACCTTTGCTGTTGGTTTTAACGGCAATAGCGATGGCTATGTATACGGGGAGTAAAATAATTATTGCAATAATGGAAAGACCAACGTCGAGAAAACGTTTCACATTCTCTTGCCAGGGAGGCATGAGCTCGTGGGTAATAGTTAGTAATGGTGTACCGTAACGCGACGTGGTATGGACATTTCCGGTAAGAATATCGTATAGATCAGGCTGCATAAGCGTTCTTGTATGTAGCAACTCCAGTCGCGATATTACTTTTTCTAATTTATCCTTTTCATTGTAGTCGAGTGCAATAATTACTTCATCAATATTTTGTTCTTTAACAATTGTGTTAATATCGTCGAGGGAATCACCTAATTGCGGTAAAAATTCTGCCAATTGAGGATTGACCGTGTTATCGATAGAAACAAACCCGATAAATTTATTCCCTGATGACTTGGGCTTGTGGCTCATGTCTTTAATAAGCTTAACAGCTTTGTCGCGACCACCAATAATAAGAGTTCTGAAGTAGCGCTTACCCCTCCGTATTTTTCTTATTGTGCTACTGGTAATGAATAAGCGCGGTATGTAAGTAAGCACAAACTGAAGGCTAAAAAGCGTAAAGAACGAACCATAATAATTTTTGTACGAGGTAATGTAGTCGTCAAGAATTAGAACGAAAAAAAGAATGACCGAGCCTACCAAAGCTAGCTTAAATGTTGCTACGAGCTCTTGTAAGCGCGATTTTCGCATTAAATTGCGGTATTCTCCGGCAAAGTAAAATAGTCCTACCCAAAAGATAGGAATTAGTGTAAGACCGAGAAGAAATGTTTTTTCATCAAGTAGCGTATTCAAATCAATCTGTAGTTTTTCTACATAAATTTTTCGGTAAGTATAGAAACTTCCCCAAGCTACTATTGCTGCTAAAAAATCGGAAACAATGTATTTTGTCGCGAGTAAACGGTTTTTCATTTGGTGGATTTTTGGTAGAGCATTTATTATTTCTCAATGTTTACTGGAAATAAATCAGTCGGATATTGTCAAAGTAAATATACTTGCTTTCGCTCGCGCTATTCCTGCTTCCCAGCAAAAATCTGAAACGATTTGTTTGAATATCATAATCTGTAATAAAATCAGTAAGATAAATATAAATATGTTGCCATTCTGTATTGGGGTTAAATTGGTATATTGGGTTGGTTCTTATAGTGTTGTCCATGAGATTTTCGACTTTCCAGGCTAGTTCGAAGTAATAATTGGTTTTATACGATAATTCAAGATACACTGATCTGTTGCCGGGCAGCTGGAACTGTTCAATGGTTTGAACACTGAATACTGTGTCGGGAAGTAGATCTACATAAGCTACTTTTCCACTGGGAGCATCTGCTACGGTGTCAGTTCTGACGAATCCCAAACTTGTGGTATCAGAAATTTCTAATGTTAATGCAACCGATTCAAATGTCTCCTCCAGAGGGAATTCCAGGTATTCTCTGTATTGGGTTGTTGGGGTTATTGTAAGTGTTTCTTTAGGAGTAAGTACGGTGTCAATAACATAAGGCGCGTAAAACGGGTAATAACCACGCGTAACCGCAATACCGTTATTTTTAATTCCGGGACGAATGGTTATTTTTCGCTCTCCGATTGAATATACCGGAAAATGTGCTGGAAGAGCATAAACTCCAACCAAGTTGTCATCTACATAAACCCAGGCATCCGAAATTTGAGAAAAATCTTCGTTTACTACAATTTCAGGAATATCAATATAAGCAGGGATTTCTTCCTCTGGATTAATGACCTCGCATTGAGTAAAGAGCAATACGGATAAAATTAGAAGTAATGTTATCTTTGTTTGGTTCATCTATCAAAAAATTAGTGTATTATAAAAGGTAACGTTACCTTATGGTTAAATATTTGCAAAGAAAATAAAAATATACAGTACTCCCTCGGCACTTTACCTAAAAAGACCTAAATGTATTCATAATTATTGAAATTGCTTGGTTGGCTAGTCATGTAAAATGTTTGAAATAGAAATTAGTGCTCGAAAAATATACCGCTTTTCTCGGCCACAGCATTTAGTTTCGTCAGAAATTCCGATACCATAAGGGCATTGTACAAGTTTCCAACAGGCCTTTTATTTGTTAATGCATCCAATTGGGTTTTCAACGAATCGTTGTCGTTAAAGAGATTTCTATCGTTAATCTGATATTCGTGTATGCCTCCAGTACCAAATGTCAGACATTTTAGTTGTTCATCGTGGTTTAAACCAATTGTAAAATGCATATATGTGCCTCGTAAACTATAAATATCTAATACCATTAATTCTGGTTGAAAGTGGCGATTGGGAATTATGTGGTAGGAATGCTTTACGTTATTTCCTAACAGAATGCCTGATGCATAAATAAGATAGGCATACGCCTGATGATTCATGTCTGTATGTTGCCGTATCGAAAAAACCTGAATGTGTTGAAAATCAGTTGGATTTTCTCCAAGCTGTTTGTTTAGCATTAAAAATGGCGCCATATTGAATGCGATGTAATTGCCCGCTTCTTCGTGATACTTGCGTATTTTTTGCAAAAACTTTTCGGGTATGGGTTCGTAAAAATCGAGAAATACGTAGGTGCTTTTCTTTATTGCCTGTATAACTACTTCCTCGTTGCGGCAGGCGCCCGTTCCAATTACTGTTATAGAACACTGTTGAAGAAATGCTGAAAGGTCACTGTTTTCTGTGGTAAGGTGTTCTTCATCTGCTTGAAACACAATTACTCCAGTATCGCCTGCTGCATTCTCAAGGGCTTCAAGCTTCAGGCTTAAATCTTTTTTGTTGGCAATAAATCCGACAGGCATCATACTATTTGTGTTAATGTTTAACGATGAATTTGAACTAGTACAATAGCTCATTTGTGCAATTAAATAATAAAAAGCTAAAAATCTGCCTTTTACAAACTATATTTATAAACAATAGTATAATTTGTTGGAAGCTTTTCACTCTTGGTTCGAAATACTGTACATTTTCAATATATTTGCGATAGTTGTTCGAGTTAACGTATACCCCAAAAGTAAAAACCATTTTGAAATGGACTATAAAAAAGAGACAGTTGCATTCGTTTTTTCGCTTGTCGCATTTGTCAGTTCTTCTGTAGGGATGTGCCAGAATTCGACGCTGGAAAGCTACATTGCAGAAGGACTACAAAAAAATATCAGTCTGTAGCAAAAAGAGAAAGACTATTTACAGAGCTTGGAAAAGCTTAAGCAGGCAAAGAGTTACTTTTATCCAGCTGCAACGTTGCATGCACGGTACTCTGGAGCCCAGGGCAGGAGAACCTTTGATGTGCCTGTGGGCGATATGCTCAATCCAGTGTACTCAACCCTGAATTTGCTTACACAAAGTAACGATTTTCCAGCAATTGAAAATCAAGAGTATGCTTTTTTGCGTAGCAAGGAGCACGAAACCAAAGTACGCATAACACAACCATTACTAAACAGTGATGTTTTTTATAATAAAAAAATTAACGATCAGCTGGTAATGCTAACCAGCGCAACACGTGAAGATTACAAGCATCAATTGGTTGAAGAAATAAAATCTAGCTACTTCGATTATCTGAAAGCGCTAAGTTTACAAGATATTCTTGATCATGCAGCACAATTATTGGAGGAAAATTTACGAGTAGCAGAAAAATTATTCGAAAACAATAAAGTCACACAAGAACATATTTATCAGGCAGAAGCCGAATTGGCAAAAAACTTAGCAGCCATGGCCGAGGCAAAAAAAACGTTCAAACCGCTCATGCCGATTTTCACAAAATTTATGTGAAATCGCTTAGTGGGAAAATGGTGCCGCTAATGCAGGTAGCAGATATTGAGTTCCGGAATGCACCCAGCGAAATTCGACGGTTTAATTATGAACGCACATCGCTTATTACGGCCGAATTAACCAAAGGCACCAGTTTAGACGATGCTCTTAATCTGGTTATCAGGGAGTTGGAGCGGTTTGATTTTCCTGAAGACTATGGTTACCATATTGGTGGTGAGCTGGAAAGTCGAAAAGAGAGTTTTGGTGGCATGCAACGTGCCGTTGTAATTGCTATTCTTTTAGTTTTTGCGGTTTTGGTGTTGCAATTTAACTCCTACATCCAGCCATTAATTATTTTCACAGCCATTCCACTTGCAGTAGTTGGATCTATTTACGCCCTGTTGCTCGCCGGTCAGACATTTTCCTTTACGGCCTTTATCGGACTAACAAGTCTTATTGGTATTGTAATTAACAATGCTATTATGCTTGTCGATTACACCAACTGGCTACGCAAAGAAGGAGTAACTAAAATTGAAGCATTACGAATAGCCGGAGAAACACGTTTTACTCCCATAATTTTAACTACTCTTACTACTGTCGGAGGACTCTTGCCCCTTACTCTTCAGGGAGGCGATTTGTGGGCTCCCATGGGTTGGACTATAATTGGTGGTTTGTTGGTTTCTACATTTCTCACCCTCTTGGTTGTGCCTGTGCTCTACAGTTTTGTGGTAAGGGATTGAGATCCAATATCAATAATTTTATTTTTATATTGTGCCTTTTATTGTTATTGTTATATTAGTGCTTTTTATTAGCGCTTTTGCAGGAAGATCATTATGGTTTTTTCATCATAGTGCAGATTAGGGAAATGATGTTTATTGTTGTTGAATTACTTATTAAATAGCCATGAGAAGTTTTAATGTTGTATTTTTTTCACTTTTTTTATTTGTTGCTGTGAGCTTATTAGTTACATGCAAAGAGCCCGTTGATCCTGAGATAGATAATAATCCGCCAACATGTACTATTCTATCGCCTGAGCTGGATGTCCGTTACGAGCGAGGTTCTACCGTTTTTTTGGAGTTTGTTGCTGAAGATCGAGATAATAATCTTGAAAATATTATTGTTGCCATGGGGAGTCGTCCCGTAGATACTCTCCCACCCGATGCTACTAAGTATGAACTAAATACTACACCATTCAATGCAGGGGAATACAACCTTATTGCCACGGCCATTGATAAAATGAATGAACAGGCTGCTGATACGGTTCGTATAATAATAACTGAGGAAGAGGTGCCGCCGGTGGCAGACTTTTATGCAGATGACCTCGATGTTTTAATTGAAGATGAGGTTCATTTTGTTGATGTTTCGCAGAACAATCCGAGTAGCTGGAACTGGGATTTTGGCGATGGCTCTACATCAACCGAAAGAAACCCGGTGCATACATACACTGAACACGGTCAGTATTCAGTGAAATTAACGGTTGCGAATGAATTTGGAAGTAATGAAAAAACACGTTATAATTATATCAATGTGAAATTGGCTGAAGGTATTCCAGTAGCCGATTTTTCTTCGGATGTGCAAGAGTGTCAAATCGGTGAAATGGTGCATTTTACAGATCAATCGGATCCGGAACCAACCGAATGGATGTGGGATTTCGGGGATGGAAATACTAGTACAGAGCAAAACCCTACGCATTCATACGAAGATTATGGTCGGTATGATGTATCGCTTGTTGCTCGTAATGCCTTGGGAGTGGATACCTTATTTGTTCAAGAATACATTCATGTGATTCACCAATCAGGTATCGCTGTGGTTACAGTAGAAGGCGGAACATATGTGATGGGGTGCACCAGTGAGCAGGAAAATTGCCATGAGGATGAGTTTCCAATTCATTCTGTTACAGTGAACGATTTTTTAATAGGAACGTATGAAGTGACCTGTGGTCAGTTTGTAGACTTCTTAAATGAATTCGGAGTAGAAAGTGATGGAACGTATAATGGTCAGCCATTTATTGACTTGTCTTATACGTATGTGGATTATATTAATGGGAGCTTTTTTGTGCAAGACTATTATCAAAGTGTGGCTGTTGAAGGAATTTCATGGTTTGCTGCAAAAGCCTTCTGCGAATATCACGGAGGTCGGTTACCCACAGAGGCTGAATGGGAGTATGCCGCCAGAGGGGGCCGGTATGAAACACCCACTCTATATGCCGGAAGCAATAACTATGAAGATGTTGGTGTTGTTTCGGATTATTATAGTGATATTAAAGTTACGTTTGTTGGAACTAAGTTGCCCAACGAGCTCGGAATATACGATATGTCTGGTAATGCTACAGAACTATGTAGCGATTATTACGATGAAAATTATTACGCTACTAGCCCGCAAGATAATCCTCAAGGACCGGAAGCAGGAACGCAAAAGGTATTGAGAGGTCTTAAAAAAACGAACTTAACGAATGCACCTCATCTTACAAGAAGGTGGGGCGTTTCTCCTTCAACTGCAGCTTTGGGGGTTCGTATTGTATTTGATAATTAAAAAGACTTGCTTTTATAGTAGTAGCCAATTGAAAAAATGAGACACATGAACAAAATAATTCTGAGCTTAGTAATCATTTTCATTTTTGTGGGCAAAGTCCATTCACAATCTAAACATGAGAAAGACTCAATGGCAATTAAGAGAATTGTTTTTGAATTCTATGATTGGTATATAATGTCGATATTAGAAAAGAATTATTCTGAAATCACCCCTCAATTTGTTGAAAATGAGAAAGGTTTTACTACTCTTGATTTCTCAAAATATTTAAATAATCTAAGGTTTTACAATTTTTCTGACTCACTGATAGAAATGGAAAGACAGACTTATAATGATTGTATTTCTAATCTCGAAAAAGTAGAATATTCAACATTTTTATCAGAATGGATTGACCTTGATTATTTTGAATCTTCCAACTGCGATTTTTCTAATTCATTCCGTTGGATTGGTGGAATGGAACCTATTGAATGCATAAAATTTACTGACACTAAACTGCAGAGTGATAATAGAGGAATAGTACGATTGGAATTTTGTAACAAAGATTCGAATGGAGAAAGTATTTATTGGGGAAATAAAGAAGTGATTCTAGAAAGACAAAATGAAAAATGGAAAATAATGCAAATTGAATAACAACTGGCTACAACAATGCATAAAAATAATAGCCGAAATAGCAGTAAATTCAAGGGTTGTAGCCCGCTTCAACTTTCTTATAATTTGATAGGAAAGTGCCACGCAGTCGGCTACTATTCTTATGCCAGCCGTT
>JAQICA010000237.1 GCA_027858775.1 Salinivirgaceae bacterium
ATGTGAATCCTACGGTACTTCCGGCTGTATTAATGCCCGAATACGAACAGCTTTGGACAAAGGAACGCATGGAGCGAGTTGTTAAAGTTTTGTCAGCCAATAACATTGCACTCGAAATCAATGCGCGTTACAAAACACCTAATGCCGAAATGATAAAAATGGCCAAAAAAGCGGGTATCAAATTTTCATTTGGAACTAACAATACGGGCAATGAACTTGGTCAATTGGAATATTGCCTGAAAATGATTGAAGAGTGTGGTTTGATACCCGACGATATTTTTATGCCAAAACCACACAATCAGAAACCTGTGTTGGTTAAGGGATTACCAAATAAAATTACTGGATAACTATATGAAACAATTTACCACAAATCTGCCACGTAGTTCGCAACCCTATATCCTTGCAACCGCCTTTCTGGCCTTGTTTGCCATCGTTGGTTTTGCTTATTACGGGCTTCCTTTCTTCTACGATTTTATGACCAAAGAATATGGTTGGTCGCGTACCGTAGTAACTTCGGGCAATGCTATCGGCAAACTATTAGTAGGCCCCTTGTTCGGCTTTTTGGCTGGTTGGCTCATCGACCGCTACGGCCCCCGTTCGTTGATGATGACAGGAGCGTTGTTCGCTGGGGTAGCACTTATTGGGTTAAGCTTCTCAAGTTCGCTGCCCATGTTTTACCTGTTTTATATATTTAACGCGTTGGGTTATGTGTTTGGTGGGCCACTTCCTTGTCAGGTGTTAATTTCCAGATGGTTCGATAAAAATCGTGGCAAAGCCATGGGCATTGCTTACCTCGGAATTGGAGCCGGTGGGGCATTGGTGCCTCAGATTTCTGCTGCACTGGAAAAAAACTTGGGGTGGAATACAGCCCTTGCTGTAATTGGCGGATTGGTTATTCTAATTGCTTTTCCGATGGCATTTTTTATCAAAGATTCAAAAAAAGAGCCAGCAGTTAAGGTTCAAACAGAAGCGATGATACCAATTAGAACCATTCTTCGGAATCCGAATTTTTACCTTTTAGCACTTGGCAGCATGTGTTCAATTGGGGCTGTTGGTGGAATTGCCCAACACCTGAAACTCTTTCTTCGCGATTTGGAATTTACACAGTCGCAGGCGGCCCATGTGATGTCGTTTGTGTTGTTGTCGAGTCTGGGCGGACGGGTTTTGATGGGGTTTTTGGCAGATTTGATCAATCGCAAATATGTGATGATACTGATTTATATGATTGTAGCAACGGCAATCCCGTTATTGCTGATGCCCGATTTCCCCGGAAGAATCTACATTTTCGCCGTTATCTTTGGAATCGGCCTTGGGGGCGATTACATGATTATACCTCTGATGGCAGCCGATCTGTTTGGGGTGCGGGCATTGGGTCGCACAATGGGAATTATTCTGGTAGCCGACGGTATTGCCGAAGCACTTTTTCCGATGTTGGTCGGCGCTTTTTACGATGCCACAAAAAGTTATGCAACAGGATTTATTGTACTGATTGGATTGGCAACTCTGGGAGCAGTAATTGTTTCATTTTTACCAAAGATGAGGGTGTCAAAAAGCTAAATATTAATAGTTTGAGATTTTTTGGAGCAGACTCTTAAAAAGCAATTTTATGGAAATGAATATCTGATAACGTACCTAAATATTAATAACCGTCCTAAAGAGAAATCTGGATGTCCAAAACAATAAGTAATAATCTAGCCCCGAAAGGGATTGAATATAGATAAAAAAAATGATCATTAATTACAACATCAAACCAGCTGAATTACAAGAAAAGCTCGATCTCTTTTGGCAACTTTCGGGCGAGAAAATCCTGAAAATTGAATCGGAGTATAATCCAGCAATGGGAGCACCTGTTTTCACTGTCAATGGAAAATATTCGACCCGTGGCTGGACTGAATGGACACAGGGTTTTCAATACGGATCGGCTATTTTACAATACGATGCCACAAGCGATGCCACTTTTCTGAAAATAGGTCGCGAAAATACAGTCGACAAAATGGCTCCACATGTCAGTCATATTGGCGTTCACGATCATGGATTTAACAACCTGAGCACCTACGGGAACCTTCACCGATTGATGCAGGAAGGAAAAATCACCCAAAATAAGTGGGAAAAGAATTTTTACGAATTGGCACTGAAAGCTTCGGGCGCAGTACAGGCAAGTCGTTGGAGCAAAACTGCCGATGGTGGTTATATTTATTCGTTCAATGGCCCACATTCATTGTTTGTCGATACCATCCGCTCTTGTCGGGTATTGATGGTAGCCCACCAATTGGGGCATTATTTGCCGGGCGAGAATGATGTGCATATTTCGCTGTTCGGTAGAGCAATCAACCATTTGCTTGCAACCGCTAAGTATTCAGTCTTTTACAATGAAGGGCGCGACAGTTACGACGAATGGGGGCGCACCGCTCACGAATCGGTTTTCAACCCCAACGACGGCAATTTTCGTTGCCCCAACTCGCAACAAGGCTACACCGGTTTTTCGACCTGGATACGCGGCTTGGCTTGGGCAATGCTTGGCTTTGCCGAGGAACTGGAATTTTTGGAAACCATTCCCGAAAAAGAGTTTGAAGAAATTGGCAGCAAAGAAGATATTATGCAGCAATTGCTCAAAGGCGCAAAAGCCACCTGCGATTTTTACATCAGCAATACTCCTGTTGATGGCATTCCGTATTGGGATGCAGGTGCACCGGGATTGTCGAAGATGGGCGATTACCTGAACGTACCAGCCAATCCGTACAATGCGTTTGAACCTGTTGATAGTTCGGCAGCTGCAATTGGTGTGCAAGGATTGCTCCGTTTGGGGCATTTCCTGAAATCCAAAGGCGAGACAGAGGACGGCAATAGATATTGGCAAGCGGGACTGACCGTGATTGCGCGCTTACTCGAAACTCCTTATTTATCAGTCGATTCCGAGCATCAGGGTGTTTTGCTCCACTCGGTATATCACCACCCAAACGGGTGGGATAATATTCCCGAAGGACAAAAAGTACCGTGCAACGAGTCGAGCATGTGGGGCGATTATCATATGCGTGAATCGGCGCTGTACTTAAGTAAAATCATTTCAGAAGAAAACTATTATACATTTTACAACGGAATAATTTAAGCCATGGCAACAGAGATTAAAGACTTTTCGAAACTTTGCGTTCACACCTTCACCACAAAACCATGGGGAATTGAGGACTGTGTGAAGAATTATTCCGAAGCCGGAATTCGAGGAATTACCATTTGGCGAAACGTTTTGGAAAATAAGAATTTAAACGAAGTAAAATCGTTGCTCGACGACCACAATATGCAGGTTGTTTCGCTTTGCCGGGGTGGTTTTTTTCCATCGGTAAATGCTGCCAAGCGACAAGCCGCTATCGATGATAATTTATTAGCCATTGAACAAGCTGCGGCCATTGGCGCACCAATGATTGTGCTGGTGTGCGGAGCCGATGGCGGCCAGTCGCTCGAAAAATCGAGGGAGCAAATTGTGGAAGGAATTCAGCGTGTTTTGCCTGTTGCGCAAAGTGCAGGAGTAAAGTTGGCCATTGAGCCTTTGCACCCAATGTACGCTGGCGATCGCTCTGCCGTAAACACACTTAAGCAAGCCAATGATATGACTGCCCTCATCAACTCACCTTCAGTGGGCGTGGCGGTGGATGTATATCACCTTTGGTGGGATGAGGCACTTCAGTCGGAAATAAAACGTTGTGCCGCTCAAAAACATTTGTTTGCTTTCCATGTGTGCGACTGGAATGTGCCAACGCTCGATTTTCTGAACGACCGTGGGTTGATGGGCGAAGGTTGCATCAATATTCCTGAAATTCGTGGTTGGGTTGAAGGGGTTGGTTTTGAAGGCTTTAATGAGGTGGAGATTTTCTCCGATAAGTATTGGGCAATGGATCAACATCAATATTTAGAAAGAATTAAGCAGGCATATCTGACAAAAGTGTAGTTAATTCACAATTAATAATGTGAATTAAGGGTTGAAATAAGAACTCAGTGGTTCTCTGTGCCTTCTCTGTGAGACTCTGTGTAACCAAATTTTATAACACAGAGAAGACACAGAGTTTCACAGAGAAAATTAACTCTTAATTCGCTTAATTAATACTATATTTCAAACAAAAATTAATTAATAACAATACTAAAACATATTTTATGAAATTGTTCCATTATTTTACAGGTAGTAAGTGTTTAGCAGTCCAGCTTTTCTTTGTGGCAATCATGTACACAGGTACAGTAATAAAAGCTCAAAACGCTGAAGTTAAAAAAGATTTATGGTCGATAACAGCTACCGATACAAGCAATTACACTCCTGCCTATTTGGCAAACGGTATAATTGGGTTAAGAAGCCAAAAAGATGGATTAGGTTCTAAAAAAGTCATTGTTAATGGTTTATACGATCGTGGGCCCTTAGGCGATTATGTGAGACTAATTAATTATTTCAATCCGGTTAATATCAAAATTATCTTTCAAGATGGTAAAGAACTTAAGTTTGGCAGTGAAGTAAAAAACTGGAAACAAACCATGAACCTTAAAGAGGCTGGTTTGGAAACTTCATACAATTATGCCGACATGCTTGGAGTTAAAACTCAGCTTGTAGCATTACGCAACCTTCCTATGGCAGCTATGGGTACTTATGAATTTGAGGCATTAAGCGATATAGAATTTACTGTTATAAATACCATGAATATACCCGACCGCAGTAAAACAAACACTCTTTATCGTTCTAATATAAACTACGACATGTACAGTTTAAGTACAATGATAAAAGAGAAGATTCCGGTAATGTCGGCGGTTTTTCCAACCGAATCGGGCACCGATCGTGTAGCAGCCGCGAATACTTTTTTCTTTAATGGTCATTCGCCAGAGCTTAATTACACTAAAAATAGTAATACTAATCAACAACTGGCTTTTACAGTTAAATTGAAAAAAGGCGAGAAATACCTTTTTTGCATGTTGAGTTGTTTTACACATTCGGTATTTACCAGCGATCCGTATAACGATGCAGTAAGAATTTGCAGTCGCGATTACAATTTAGGGTACAAGCACCTCTTAGATAATCATAAAGCAGCATGGGCAAAACTTTGGGAAAGTGATATTGAAATTGAAGGTGATGATGAAGCACAAATAGATGCAAGATTGGCACTTTATTCTTTATATTCTTCAATTGCAACAGGTTTCGGCTTAAGTATTCCTCCATGTGGAATTGCCGAAACAGGATGGGGTGGGCATATTTTTTGGGATGCTGAATTGTGGATGTACCCTCCGTTGTTGGTAATGCAACCTGCTTTTGCTGCTTCAATGATGG
The DNA here is from genome assembly GCA_027858775.1 of Salinivirgaceae bacterium. Classification (GTDB taxonomy): domain Bacteria; phylum Bacteroidota; class Bacteroidia; order Bacteroidales; family Salinivirgaceae; genus Salinivirga. Next base: position 5,297 of record JAQICA010000237.1, read on the forward strand.
ACTTTCGGCTAAATACGCTGCCTCAGGCAAAAAAAAGAGCCGCACAATTTGGTTATCAGGGAGCTATGTACCCATGGGAATCGGATTTACAGGGAAATGAATGCACGCCTATTTCCTATAAGCTAGATATGAACGAGCACCATGTTACTGCGGATGTAGGAATAGCTGCCTGGAATTATTATAAAGTAACAAAGGATAAGCAATGGCTTCAGCAGAAAGGTTATCCAATGATAAAGGAAATAGCTGATTTTTGGGTGTCGAGGGCGGTTAAAGATGCAAAAGGTAACTACCACATTAAAAATGTAGTTGGGCCTGATGAGTATTTTGAAGATGTGGATGATGATGCGTTCACTAATGGAGCTGTAAAAGTGGTATTGGATGCAGCAATGAAGGGTGCAAAGCTGGTTAATGCAGCAGTTAACCCGGAATGGAAGAATGTTTATAATAATATTGTGATTTTAAAGCATGAAAGTGGTTATACACTTCAAAATGCACAATATACAGGCCAGCGTATTAAGCAGGCAGATGTTAATTTATTAGCTTTCCCCCTAGACTTTATTACCGATAAAGCCACTATAATTAAAGATTTGGAATATTACGAGCCTAAAATCGACCCCAAAGGACCATCCATGAGTTACAGTGTGCTTGCTGCGTCGTATGCACGTTTGGGACTGACAAAAAAAGCTTATGAGCTTTTCCAAAAAGCATATCAACCTAATCGTAAACCTCCTTTTGGTTTTATATCGGAGAAGCCACGTATAAGTGGTACTGTTTTTTGTACGGGTTATGGTGGTATGTTACAAACTATCATCTACGGTTTTGGAGGACTAAAAATTGGTGACAATGGTCTTTACCAGGATAAGCCAAATTTACCTGCAAATTGGAAAAAGTTAACCATTAAAATAAGCGGAAAGAAAGATATTGTTTGCATTGGTAAATAAAAAAAACCTTCAAACTTCTGAAACTCTTTTTTAAGGCATAACGCTGAAAACATTAGGGTCAAAACAAAGCAAATTGCTTTGTTTTAACCCTAATAGGTTTGGAAGGGGCTGCAAACACTTATTTAATAGCGTTATTCGAATAATGAATTCGTTTAAATTCATTCGGTGTTAGGTTCATCATGTTTTTAAACTGCCGGTTAAAATATGATATATTGTTAAATCCCAATTCAAAATAATAAATACAGTTTTCAATTAAATAATAATCAAATATATACATATAAAAATGAGCGAAAAAGCGACTATTCACAAAGTTGGAATTATAATGAATGGCGTAACAGGCCGGATGGGAACCAACCAGCACCTGATGCGCTCGATTGTCGAAATTATAAAGCAAGGCGGTGTGCAGGTTGGTCCTTCCGAATTTATCATGCCCGACCCGATATTGGTGGGTCGTAATGAAGTGAAGCTGCTTAAACTTTGCAAAATGTCGGGGGTCGAGAAATACACCACAAACCTCGACGAAGTAATGCAAAATCCTTATTATCAGATTTATTTCGATGCCCAAATCACCGGGCGACGTGCCGATGCCGTAAAAATGGCTGCCAAAGCTGGTAAACATGTTTATTGCGAAAAACCAGTGGCGGTGTCAACCGAGGTGGCAATGGAGCTTTATGAGTTTTGCGAAAAAGTGGGAGTGAAACACGGCGTGGTACAAGATAAACTATGGTTGCCAGGGCTGATGAAGCTCAAACGATTGATGGATAATGATTTCTTTGGAAAAATTCTCTCTGTTCGGGGCGAATTCGGTTATTGGGTTTTCGAAGGCTTTAATGTGCCTGCCCAACGCCCAAGCTGGAACTACCGCAAAGAAGACGATGGTGGCATTATCGTTGACATGCTTTGTCACTGGCGATATGTTCTTGACAATTTGTTCGGTAATGTAAAATCTGTTTCGTGTTTGGGTGCCACTCACATCCCTGAACGGGTAGATGAAAAAGGTGAAATTTATAAGTGTACAGCCGATGATGCAGCGTATGCCACTTTCGAACTCGAAGGCGGTGTGATTGCACACTTCAACTCATCATGGACAACCCGTGTGAGACGAGATGATTTGCTTACCTTGCATGTGGATGGCACTAAAGGTTCGGCAGTAGCCGGTTTGCGCGATTGTTGGACTCAGCATTATGGCAATACTCCCAAACCGGTTTGGAATCCCGATATTGCTAATCCGATTAACTTTTACGAAGGTTGGTCTAAAGTGCCTGAACAAGAAGTGTTTGATAACGCCTTTAAAGCGCAATGGGAACTGTTTTTGAAACACGTTGTAAAAGATGAGCCTTTCCGTTGGAACTTGCTCGAAGGAGCAAAAGGCGTTCAATTGGCCGAAAAGGGGTTGGAAAGTTGGGCAAAACGTAGCTGGGTGGACGTACAAAATTTATAACAAAGTATGAACAAAGTAGCATTAATAACAGGTGGAACCCGGGGCATTGGCCTCGGGATAGCCATCGAACTGGCAAAGGCCGGTTTCGATTTGGCGGTAAATGGAGTTCGTGAGGAAGCTGCGGTGAAATCGGTACTCGACGAGTTAGGTCAATACGGTGTGCGGGTAATGTATGCCCAAGGCGATGTATCGAAAAAAGAAGATCGACAACATATGGTCGATCTGATATTCAGTCGGTATGGCAAAATAAATGTGTTGGTCAACAATGCCGGAATTGCTCCAAAGGAACGGAAAGACATACTCGAAGCCACCGAGGAAAGCTTTGAATATGTGTTGAATGTGAACTTGCAAGGCCCTTATTTACTTACGCAATTGGTAGCTAATAGAATGATTACCACGAAGAAACAACAAACCGATGAATTCTTCTGCATCATCAATGTATCTTCCGTTTCGGCTACCATCGCATCGGTCAATCGAGGCGAATATTGCATTTCGAAAGCCGGAATAGCCATGGCCACCAAACTTTGGGCTGCACGCTTGGGCGAGTTCGATATTCCTGTTTATGAAATTCAACCCGGCGTTATTCAAACCGACATGACAGCAGGAGTTCAGGAGAAATACGACCTTTTGTTTAAAAACGGTATGGCTATTCAGTCACGGTGGGGAACACCTTCGGATATTGGCAAAGTAGCCGCCGCCATGGCAACCGGAAGTATGCCTTATAGTACCGGACAAGTAGTACTTGTTGATGGGGGAATGAATATCCAAAGATTATAATAAAATAAAAACACACCATGCATCAAATCAATAAATACAGTCAATTATTCACTATCCTTACCATTTTTGTGGCATTATTATTCTCAATCATCATCACCTCTGCTTCTACTATACAAAAAGCAAGCAAGGATGATGAATTTGATTTGCTCCGAAAAAAATGGACTAATGTGTTGATTGGAAACGGGGCGAATATGTCCGATAAGTATATTGCTGCCAAAATAGATGCAATTTCCAACGATGCAAAGACGAATTGGAATACCTTGAATAAGAAAGCAGACCGCGAATTTCTTTGGCCGGACTTGACAAGTACCACCATTTCGGCCGAAAACACATATTCCTACCGCCGAATTTATTCTATGGCGTTGGCATACAAAACTAAAGGAACTTCGCTTTTTGGAAATAATATTGTGCGGAATGATATTATTGCAGCTTTGGAATGGATGAACACCTACCGCTTTGCGAAGCAATATAACGATTGGTGGGATTTTCAAATCGGATCGCCATTAGAATTAAATAATTGTATTGTTTTGATGTACGATGATCTTTCAGAAACTCAACGGATAAGTTTGAATGAAGGTGTTGCCCGATTTGCAGGAAATCCAACAACGGACAAAGGTGCAAACCGTGCTTGGCGAGCTTTTGTTTTCGCAATGAATGGAATTTTGAAAAAAGACCCTTCAAAAATTGAAGTGGCTCGTAATTCGCTCAGTCAGATACTGGAATATGTCAGTTCGGGTGAGGGTTTCTTCGCTGATGGCTCTTTTATACAACACGGTAATCATCCCTACAATTTGGGTTACGGTATTGATGCCATTTCAAAACTTACCGATTTGATGTCGCTGCTAGATGGTTCTAAATGGGAAGTGACAGACCCTAATAGCAAAAACCTATACAGTTGGATTTACGATGCTTACGAACCTTTTATTTACAAAGGCGTTGGCATGGATATGGTTCGCGGTCGGGAAATGGCCAGATCGTATCGCGAAGATTATGAAGCCGGTTTTATAATGATGGGTATTTTGTCCAATATCGCTCAATTTGCATCATCTAATCACTCATCTGCAATTAAAAGCATGATTAAATACTGGATCAATTCCAATCAGCAGCGGAACTTTTTCCAATACGCTGTAAATTCGAGATTACTACCCATCAATGCCATTTCAAATGTGAATGAAATTGTTCGTAATCCCAATATTGTCCCTAGGGATGAAATGATAAAATACAAACAGTTCCCGTTGATGGATAGGTCTGTAAAATTGGGAGTTGGGTATGGTTTTGGAATAAGCATGCACTCAACCCGAATTGCCAATTACGAAGCCGATATCAAAAATGAAAATAAACAAGGCTGGCATACTTCCGATGGTATGACCTATTTGTATAATGCAGATTTAAACCAGTTTAGCAATAGCTTTTGGCCGACAGTCGATAATAATCGGTTACCCGGAACTACTGTGTTGAATTCTACTCCTATTAAAAATGACAAGCCTAGCGATAGAAGTTGGGTGGGAGGTGTTTCATTACAAAGCATTTATGGCGTCACTGGCATGGATTATCATGCTTACGGGTTCAACTTGCAAGCCCAAAAATCATGGTTTATGTTCGATAATGAAATTGTGGCTTTGGGAGCAGGCATTTCGAGTACCGATAATAAAACAGTTGAAACTATTGTTGAAAACAGAAAACTCAATGCTTTGGGAAATAATCTGTTTACAATTGATGGAGCTCAACAACCAACCGTTTTTGGCTCGTCAAATACAAATTTATCCAACGTTAGTTGGGCGCATTTGGCCGGCAGTGTTGTGGGTTCAGATATTGGTTATTACTTTCCGCAAGGTGCTAATTTTAAAATCCTACGCGAATCGAGAACTGCTAATTGGAATCTCATTTGTGGCAATCCGGCCATGAGCGATACAACAAATCATACCAATAACTTTCTCACTATGTGGTTCGACCACGGTACAAATCCATTCAATGGTTCATATGCCTATGTTTTGTTACCCAATATGTCATCAGATCAAGTTAGTAACTATGTCAAAAGTCCACAAATTGTTATTTTGAGGAACGATACTTTGGTTCAAGCGGTGAAAGAAACGACTTTAAATATTGTTGGGGCAAACTTTTGGAAAGAGTCAGAGCAAACGGTGGATATAATCAAGTGCAATACAAAGGCAGCGGTAATGCTTAAAAATACCGATAATGAAATAGAGGTTGTTGTGTCAGATCCTACCCAGTTGAACACTGGAGAAATCACTTTGACAATTGATAATTCGACCAAAGAAATAATCACAAAAGATATAGAAGTAACGGTTTTGCAAATGAGCCCTACTGTTATTTTAAAAGTAAATGTAAAGGATTCAAAAGGGCGGTCATTCACTGCAAAATTTCAAAAATAGAAATTATAATCAATATAAATATTCAACACCATGATTCTAACAAATAAACGTTTTCAATTTTTAATCGCTGTATTTTTTCTCTCAATTATATTTTCATTCACAACTGTTTATGCAAAAAATAACAACGCAAAATCCAATGCGAAGTTGGATAATAGTACGCGCCAATTAAATGTCTTTTCAAAGCCGCTTGTTTGTTTCGATTACGATGAGCTTGCCACCATTCTTGCCGATGCAGGAGCCGATGGAATTGATCTCTCGGTGCGCGCCGGCGGACATGTATTGCCCGAAAATGTGGAACGCGATTTGCCGCTGGCTGTTGAGGCTGCTCATAAAAAAGGATTAACCATTGAAATGATTGTTACTGCAATCAACAATGCCGACGACCCAATGACTGAGCGCATATTAAAAACAGCCTCTTCGCTTGGTATTAAATATTACCGAATGGGATATTTTGGATACAACGAAAAATTGGGCGTAATGGAAAACCTACAAAAAATAAAGCCCAAGCTGAAGAAACTTGAGGCGCTCAACCGCAAATACAATATTCATGGAGCATACCAGAATCATTATGGCGGCCCTGTTGGTGGGGCTGTGTGGGATTTGTACGAGTTACTCCACGATTTAGACCCACAGTATATTGGATGCCAATACGACATTCGCCATGCCGTTGCCGAAGGTGGAAATGCGTGGAAAATTGGATTGAAGCTGATAGCACCTTGGGTAAAATGTACTGTATTGAAAGATTTTCTCTGGGAAAAAACGGAACTTGGCTGGAAACCCGTAAGTGTACCTATGGGAGAAGGAATGGTGAATTTCGATGATTATTTCAAGCTGATAAAAGAATATGGCATTTCCGGTCCAATCTCCATCCATTTGGAATATCCACCTTTTGAGCGTCAAGAACGAGCATTGAGCACTCAAGAGAAGAAGACAAAGTTTACTGAAGCCATCAAAAAAGACATTCAGTTTTCAAAAAAGGAACTTTTGGATCATGCTTTAATGGATCATGAAAAGCCCTCGAAATACACAAAAAGTATATTAACGATTAATGGGCTGGTAGCCTTGTGGGATTTTAAAGAGGAATCGGGTACTAACAGAAAAGCATACGGTTTGGACACATTTCCCCTAAAGGAACAAAACGGAGAAATTGAACGAATAGACGAAGGTCCTTTGTCGGGTTATTCAGCATTATTCAAAAATTGTGGGTACTTACAAATATTGAACAACCAAACCGGGCGTTTAAACATTTACGGCAAGCATCAAGCAATAACGGTTGCTGCATGGGTGAAATGGAACGGAAACACCGGTTTCGTTGCTGGAATGTGGAATGAGCACGAAAATGGTGGAAAAAGACAATATGGCTTATTCGTCAGTTTGCCCTACTACAATGGAGCTGAACAAGTATGTGGACATATATCTCAAACCGGAAAACCAACTCCACCTTTTCCCTATTCCATCGATTATTCCGCAAGTAATCAAAAAGTAAAATGTGGCGTGTGGCAATTTATCGCATTCACCTACGATGGGAAATTTATAAAATCATATCTTAATGGTACGTTTCAACAACGCAAACCGGAATTAATTAACAATACTGGCAGTTTTGATGAATATCCACAAGGACTAACTCATTCTAAAAATCCATATTTCTTTCCGTATGGAATAGGCAACAATGGCTCCAATTTTACTGTTGGAGCCGTGTTACTAAAATCAGGAATGGGCAATTGTTTCAATGGTCAAATTGGTGGGTTGGCTGTTTTCAACAGAGCCTTAAGTGAAGACGAATTAAAAAAAATAGGCTCGGAATCAGAATATGATAAATAGACTAAAGTTAATTACGAATGAAATTTAAACCGCAAATCATAATATGAAACCAACAACACGCAATTCCGTTCTAATTACTTTTTTTACTGCACTTCGGGTGCTAGTAGGATGGCACTTTCTTTTCGAAGGAATATCCAAGCTGGCTACACCTCATTGGACAAGTGCTTCCTATTTGATGGAATCGAAATGGCTTTTCTCCGGTTTTTTTCACTGGTTGATTGCCAATCCCGGACTATTGAAAATAGTTGATTTTATGAATATCTGGGGATTGATTTTTATCGGGCTTGCTTTGTTTTTAGGCATTTTTATTCGAATTTCAAGTTTGTCGGGTGTTGCGTTGTTGTCACTGTATTATATTGCTAATCCGCCATTTGTAATATCAAGCCTTGCATCTAGCAGTCATTATTACTTCATCAACACCAACGTAATTGAAGCGGCTGTACTAGTGCTTTTTGCCATTGTGAGCAAAGATTATTTCTGGGGATTCGACAGACTCTTTGTGGATTGGATGGAAAGACGGAAAGAGAAAAAATTTCCTGACAATATCAATCATGAAGTTTCTGAAAGTATGCAAAGAGGGCGACGCAACATGATTAAAAACCTCGTTGCTTTACCTATCCTGGGAGGTGCATTTTTCGGAATGGCAAAGCAAGTTGGCTGGTTAAGTTTTGAGGAGAAAAACCTTTCGAAAACAGATGCAAATTCTGGAGCCACTTCGTTGGTGGGAAAAAGGAAAGATTTGAGCGAACTGAAAGGGAAAGTACCCATGGGAAAAATTAAGAATGTAGAAATGAGCAGACTAATTCCGGGAGGAAATCTTGTAAGTGGTTTTGCGCATTCCCGTGATTTGATTTATGTTTCGGCCTTAATAAAGAATTATTTTACTGACGAAAAAGTAATTGAAACGCTATGGTTATACGAAGCATGTGGAATAAATACCACCGTCATGCGTTGTGACGAACAAACTATCCGCATTCTGAAAAAGTTCTGGAGCAGAGGTGGAAAAATTCAATGGCTGGCCCAAACTTATCCAAAAGAAAATGATTTATCAAATGTACAATTAGCCATAGACAACGGAGCAATTGGCGCTTTCGTGATGGGAAATATCGCTGATAAATACGTTTTCAATAATCAAATGGATTTCATTAAAAACCCCGTTGATTTAATCAAAAGTCACGGATTAATTGCAGGAGTTGGTGGCCATTCTATTAAGGTACCAATGGCTTGTGTGGAACATGGCATTGAGGTTGATTTCTTTATGAAAACTTTCCATCACGATAAATACTGGTCGGCGCAGCCCAAAGAAAACCGGGATGAATTCTTCTCGTTGAAAGGCGATAACAATCTCGATCATAACCAATCGCACGACAACCTATGGTGTGCATCGGCAACCGACACCGCTGATTTTTTCAAAAAATGCGATATTCCCTGGATTGCATACAAAGTGCTGGCAGCGGGCGCCATTCAACCCGAAGACGGAATTAAGTTTGCATTCGAAAATGGAGCTGATTTCACTTGCGTAGGGATGTTCGATTTTCAGGTGATTGACAACGCCAATATTGTTTACTCCACACTGAATTCTGATTTAAAGCGTGAAAGAAAATGGTTTGGATAAAAAATATTGAAACGATTGAAGCATAAATTAGAGCTTTAATAACGAATCTTTGTGTACTCAAAAAGCATAAATTAAAAATTATCAATTATGTCAAAGAAAATATTGAAAGCAGGTATAATTGGGTCTGGTTTTGCAGCCCGTTTTCATTTCGATGCCTTACAACGTGTGCATAGCGCACAGGTTGAGGTGGTTGGAGTATTCTCGAAATCGTCTCTGAACTAAACGAATTTACACAAACCAGAGGTGTAAAATGTTTAGATACCATGGAAGAACTTATTGAGTGTTGCGACATACTTCATGTTTGCACACCACCTTTCACGCATGAGTCAATAGCCGTTGCGATACTAAAACAAGATAAAGATGTGATTATTGAAAAACCTTTTACGGGCTATTTTGGCGATGGGTCTAAAGATTTCAATGGCGATAATTTTTCGAGGGAAGTAGGTTTAAAGCATGTCATGGCAAGCATCAAACGTATGTTGGAAGCCGAAAAAGCCAGCAAAGGATCGATAATGTATGCAGAAAACTGGATATATGCTCCCGCAGTGCAAAAAGAACGTGAAATTATAGAGAAAACCGGTGCTCAGATTCTTTGGATTCAAGGACAGCAATCGCATTCAGGTTCTCATTCGTTGGATTACGGTCAGTGGAGATTATCAGGTGGTGGTTCGTTAATGGGAAAGGGTTGTCATCCACTTAGTGCGGCCATTTACTTTAAACATGTCGAAGGCAAAACAGCGAACGGAAAACCTATTCGTCCAAGCACTATTTCGGCGCGTACGCACACCATTACTCGTATGACTGGTTATAAAATCGACGGATATTTGAATGGTACATACCACGATGTTGAGGATTATGCCAACATTCATGTGGTTTTCGAGGATGGAACCATTGCCGATATTGTGGCGAGCGAACTTATGCATGGCGGCGTTAAAAATATGGTTGAAGTACATGCAAACAATCATCGTACAATTTGTAATATTATTCCGAATAATGCTATGCAGACTTACAACCCCGTTGATGAAAATTTCCGGGATATCTATGTGGTTGAAAAAACTGGTACTAAACAAGGCTGGTCAAATATTTCTCCCGACGAAGGTTGGTTTAATGGTTATCAGCACGAAATGGATGCATTTTACAGATCGTCAGCCTACGGTGACCCTATTGAAAGTAATAGTGCTCTGGCTGCAGATGTTATCGCTACTATTTATGCAGCATATTTATCGGTAGAACGTAAAGGTGTGGAGGTGTCAGTTTATGCCGAATGCGATTAATTCTATAAAATAAATGAAAAATACAAAAGTAAAAAGCTATCGTTGGATAATATTATCGCTATTATTCTTTGCCACAACAATAAATTACCTCGATTGTCAGGTGTTGAGCCTCTTGAAAGACGAATATCTGGAACCTTTATTTGGCTGGACAGAAAGTGATTATGCCAATATTGTTATAGTTTTCAGTCTTGCTTATGCATTTGGAATGATTGGTGCGGGATTTATTGTCGATCGCATTGGTACAAAGTTGGGGTACGCCGTTTCATTAACAGTTTGGAGTTTGGCAACAATAGGCAATGCATTTGCTAAAAGCGTATTTGGCTTTGGAGTGGCACGCGGTGCACTGGGTGTAAGTCAGGCAGGTAACTTTCCGGCTGCCGTGAAAACTGTGGCGGAATGGTTTCCCAAGAAAGAACGGGCTCTAGCTACCGGGATTTTTAATTCGGGAACTAATGTGGGTGCTATTCTGGCACCGATAATTGTCCCTTTTATTGCCATTACCTGGGGTTGGGAAATGACTTTTGTGATAACAGGCGCCTTCGGACTTATCTGGTTGGTGTTTTGGTTTTTATTTTACGAAAACCCAACCAAACACAAGCAATTATCGAAAGAAGAATTCAATTATATACATAGCGACAAAGGTGAAGCCGATGAAACCGAAAATAATACCGAAAAAGTGAAATGGCGTCATCTTTTGGGCTACCGCCAAACCTGGGCATTTGCACTACTCAAGTTCATGTCCGATCCCATTTGGTGGTTTTTATTGTTTTGGTTGCCTTCATTTTTGAATAAACAATATGGTATGACCAAAATGGAACTTGCATTGCCAATAGCCGTGGTGTATTCTATGGCTATGGTTGGAAGTATAGCCGGCGGATGGTTGTCTGGGCATTTTATTGGCCGTGGTTGGTCGGTGCAAAAGTCCAGACGAACAGCGTTATTTATCTTTGCCATTTTAGCCTTGCCCATGCTTTTTGCGCAATATCTGGGAGCAATAAATTATTGGTACGCCGTATTAATTATTGGGTTGACCACTTCTACGCACCAAGCTTGGTCTGCTACCATTTTTACCACGGTATCGGATATGTTTCCCAAAAAAGCGGTGGCATCAGTAGTTGGTATTGGTGGAATGATGGGTGCATTTGGTGTAATTATAATTGCCAAAATTGCCGGTTTGCTACTCGATTATTACAAATCGCAGGGAATTATTGAAAGTGGATATACGGTAATGTTCATTATTTGTGCTTTTTCATACATTATTGCATGGTCAATATTTAGTCTGCTTGTACCACAAATGGATAAAGTAAAAATGGATCAATTAGAAAAGTAGGTGGAGTAAAAATGTTATAGTTGCTGAATCAGAAACTAAGAAAGACACATTCATTTGTGTCTTTCTTAGTTACAAAATGGACTTTATATGAAATCAATAAGATAACCAATAGTTTCCTTTAGCTCAAAGAACGTAATCGTTTTGGAAGTATTTGATGGAAAAACACTTCAACCTTTGACTGTAATTACGATTGCCACTAGTATTTTTGATGAAATTAGTTCAACATTGACACATTTATTGTTTTGAATAACAGAGGTCTATGTCGTATTGTCGTTTTATGTGGCGTTCCTTTAGTTGCCAAAGCAACCGTTCTTTCGTCATTTATTTATAAAATTTGAAGAACAGAAAATCCATTATATCCCTTGCCGAGAGGATGGGTATTTCATCATGGTTCAACAGCTTTTCTTTGAGCACGAAACACCCAACTATCATATTTAGTGCAATTTGGTGATGCCACGGCAACTATTTGCGAGTCTGGAATTGGTCCATCCCCAAGATTTGCATTTGCTCCTCGGGATGTTTGATTTTTAGGTGATTGGCAATGCGAATATTGTACACAATACATTGAATTCCAAGTTAAAAAGGGAACGAAAATGGTTTGGGTAGGTTAAATCAGCAGAAGTTCTTCGTTTCTATTATTAAAAGGGTTTCTGTTGTTTCTATTTCTTGCAACGCACTGAAAAATAGAAACTTTTCTAACCCTTCAAACGCGAAGCCTCAAACCCTTCCAACTCTTCCAACGGCGTAGCCTCCTACTTCATGTCCCAAAAAATATTGGTCGAATCAAGGTTATTTATCCTGACAATTTTTGATTTAATATCAATACGGTTGACCCCAACTACTTTAAACAATATCTCGAAACTTGAAGGGATTTTTCCGAATTTTGATTGTATTTCGTCTGAAATTACTTTTAACGATTCGTGATTCGTAAGTTCTTTTACACAGTCAACAATTCCTGTATCGTGGAAAGAGCTGACTAACAGCACGATATTATTGTTAGGCCCGGCAAGTTTCGAAACTATTGCATAGTCGTTATGAAACTCTTCTGCCAATCCAATCTGGGCATAAACATTCTCGGTTTTTCCTGCATTATCCTTTACGCTTATTCTGGCACTTCTTATGTCGACATAAAAACCCGAGTAATTGAGGTATAAGTTTAACATCCCCAGTGTTTTATAAATGCCAACGAAAATAATGTTGTACTGCATCAAATATTTTGCGTTGAACTGCGACATCAGGCATATTTCGTAATCGGTATCCTGCAAAATAGGAATCAATTCCTTTAAATAGAATGGTGTGGCATAACCGGTGTAGCTATATCTTGCTTTGCTGTATTTTTTAGTTTGATCGGTGTTGGTAGTATTGTATTTTACCAGATCTTCATCTGAATTTATCGAGAAATCGCGCACCAACGGTGCATTGTATATATCCGAATCTGGTAATTGAACAAAATAATAATCGCCCACCACAACTAATGTCTTCTTATTGTTTGTAGCGAAATCGCGCCAAATGATCATTTTATTCAAATTCGTCGATGGCAATTTTTGCTTATCGCAAAACAAAAAATACGACACTGCTCCCGATAAAAATATGACAATGAAATAAATAAGTGCATTTCTATTATTCAGGTATGACAATAGTACCTTTTTTGAAATCTCTGTTGATATGTTTTCTGTGGGCTTTTGTTGCGTTGTGTTTTTGGTCATCTCAACCATATAACGCCCCGTCGGAATAATAAAAACGACTTCATCATTCAAGCCCTCGGTTAGATAGTAATGTTTAAGTTTTTTCCTGAGGTTGTGAATATTTACCCTCACAATAGTAGTATCCTGATCGTTTTCGCTCAAATTTCGATTAAAAACCTCAGCAGCAATTTGGCTTTCTTTGGGCGGAGTTCCCTGCATGGAGCATTCAAAAAGGTAAACAAATAAATCGCATGCCTTTGCTGAACCAGAAAAGACCTCACTTTTTATTACTTTTTGCAAATATATTTTATAGTCCAAATCCATAGTTGAGATCTGTTAATGGTTGTTGGTTAGTGTTATAGTCAATGTTAATTACCGTTAATTACCGTTAAAAGAAGCAATATAAACCTTTTGCCTCTTAATTTTAACAATTGTAAAAGTATTTAGAATTATATAAAAACCAATAAAATATGGAAAGAAGAAAATTTTTAGGAAGCGTTTCTCTTGGTGCGGTAGGAATTGGTATGTTAGGTTCTTGTAAAGGTGGAATGAAAGGTGATGGGAATACAACAAACAATCAGGTAAATTCACTGCCTCCGAGTTATCGTACGAAAATAAAATCCTCATTTTCCTCATCTAATTCGCAAGGCGCTAATGACAGAGTTGTTCTAGCATTGATAGGAGCCGGTGGTTGGGGAACCGGATTGGCAATAAATGTGATGGATATTAATAAAAATGTGGCCATTAAATATGTTTGCGATGTTGATGATACCCGTGGAGGAATGGCCATTGCCGAAATAGAAAAACGACAAGGAAATGCACCAATACGGGTAAGAGACATGCGTAACATATTCGACGACAAAGAAGTAGATGGTGTGATAATTTCGACCCCTCAACATTGGCATGGATTGGCAAGTATATGGGCAATGCAGGCCGGGAAAGATGTATATGTCGAAAAATGCGTGTCGTTTACCATTGGCGAAGGCCAGAAAATGGTCGAGGCCGCTATGAAATACGAACGGATACTACAATGTGGCACTCAAAACCGAAGCGCGGCATACAATTTTAGTGCCCGCGATTATATCAAGCGTGGCGAACTGGGTGATATTGTGGCTGTTGATGTAATGGAGCTCGACGATGGGCCGATTCCTTTTAAGGAAAAAGAAGAATCGTCGGTACCCGATACCATTGACTGGGATTTGTGGCTTGGCCCCGCGCCCAAAGTACCTTACAGTATTTCGCGGAATAAATCGTGGTTAAATTATTGGGACTATTCAGGTGGAGCCGAACTCTCAAACGGAGCTATTCACCAAATAGATTTGGCCCGTTTTGTACTTGGCGATCCGGGCTTTCCTAAATCAGTGTATTGCACAGGTGGTCGTTATTTGTTCGACGACAAAAGAGATGTGCCTGACTATCAGATGACAACCTTCGATTATGATAAATTTGTGATGACACTCAAAACAGGTGCATTTACGCCATATATGTCAAAAGCAAGTTCTGAAATCAGAAATAGTGACCTCTTTCCAGAATGGAAATTAAATTGCGAAAAAATTATTATTTACGGTACTAAACGGGTAATGTTCCTTGGTCGAATGGGAGCCGGATGGCAGGTGTTCGAGAAAGATGGAAAAATTGCAGCTCAGGAATATGGTCGATTCCCACTTAAGAGCCATATTGAAAATTTTGTTGATTGTATTCGTACCAGAAACCAACCCAATGCCGGAATTGTTGAAGGGCACAAAAGCTCTGTACTTGTTCATTTGGCCAACCTATCGTACCGTGCAGGTAAAAAACAATTAATGTTTTCGCCTGAATACGAAATAATTACAAATGATGCGACTGCTCAAACCATGGCCGAAGGAAGTTATCGGAAAGGGTTTGAACTTCCAACCACTATTTAAATTATTATTGATGAAGAGGAAATTATTTATTCTTGCAGGAAGTGTGCTGATAATGGCTTTAATATTAATAGCTTATGCCATTATTCGCACTTGGGGAAAAACCGATTTAGATGTTAAAATTCACATAAACGAAGAATTGGTGCAGAAATCGGGCTTTGGCGAATCGCCAACTTTTGCTGTTTGGCTCGAAAATCCTGAAAGTCACGAAATACGAGCAGTATATATTACCCGACGTGCAGCCGAGGGCGATTGGGAAGGTAAAAACGATGTGCCGGTAGCATTGCCCCGTTGGTTCGAAATACAAAAAAAGCTTCAAGAAGCAGCATCGCAACAAATAAGTGTCGATGCTTTTTCGGGTGCAACGCCTAAACCTGGTTACTTTACAACAAAGGCAAGTTTAGCCCCTGATAGTAAATGGATTTGCTGGATTGAAGTTAATCTGGCAGCCGATTATAATGAATACTATGTGGCAAGTCACAATCAAGAGAGCGAAACCGATAAATATTTATCGGGACAGCCAGCCATCCTTTATCGGGCGGAGATAATGGCAAAAGAAGGTGTTATTGCCGAATCAAAATTAGTTGGAATTACTGTTTATAATGCACCCGACGGAAAAGTTATTCAGCCATTGCAAGGTATTACTACTGCTAAGGAGATATTTGATGAAATAAAAATTTCGGTAGTAAAACCAAAACCTAAAATTATCAGGTAGAATTTTTAACTTGAGAGAACCTAATTAATTGAAACTAATTGAAGACACTAATCCGATGAAATCTTTAAATTACACTGCACGAATACTGATTTTAGCCTATTTTTTTGCTTTTTTATGGTTTCCTGCAGCATCGCAGGTTGTCATTCCAGATACTATTTTGCTGACACTTAAAAAAGAGCATCCTCGTTTGTTGGTGAACTCATTAAATGATTTTCAGGATATTAAAGACAGGGCTATAGTCGACGATTTTTTGAAACAATCTGTTAATAATATTCTTGCCAATGCCGACAGTATGATCACTCAACCCGTTGTAACGTACGAGTTTCACGATGGTTTGCGCATGGATACCCGGAAAATATACAGCCGTTGTTACACGTTGAGCATGGCGTATCGGTTAACCAACAATAAAAAATATGCCGATCGCCTTTGGGCTGATTTAGATGCGGCCTCGAAATTTCCCGATTGGAATCAGGATCATTTTCTCGATTGTGCAACCCTAACCCATGCTTTTGCCATTGCCTACGACTGGTTATTTGATGTGTGGACACCCAATCAGCGCGACTATTTGAAGCAGCAAATCATGGCCAAAGGCTTGATGCAGGGCATCATGTTCTACGATAAATTGCTTAAACCCAATCAATTTAATTGGGCAGATATTGACCACAATTGGAGTTTGGTGTGTAATGGCGGTTTAGCTATTGGAGCTTTGGCCATTGCCGATGAAGAACCTGTGTTAGCCGAGCGGATTTTAAAAGAAGCACTTTCGCGTTACCCAAAGGCGGTCGATAAATTTGGCCCCGATGGAGCATATTGCGAAGGGCCAGGCTATTGGGGCTATGCCATGAAATCGGCTGTGCCCGCGTTGTCGGTTTTGGAAACAGCATTGGGAACCGATTTTGGCATGACCAAAATAGCAGGTTTCTCGAAAGCAAGTTTGTTTTTTGTAAGTATGGGCGGGGCAAATGCCAGTAGTTTCAATTACGCCGATGCCATTGCCGGAAAAACAAGGGCAATTGAATTGTTTTGGTTGGCCGATAAATTTAACCAACCCGAAATTACCGAGATGCAAAAACAATATGCTCTCGAACAACAAAAGAAAGGTAGCTACCAACAATCGCCATTGGAATTACTATGGTACAAACCTCAAAAAGTTATTTTGAGCAAGCTTATACCCGACAATTATTATCGAGTAGCCGAAATTGCCTCGTTGCGCAGTAAATGGATGGATAATGATGCTTGGTTTGTTGCTTTCAAAGCAGGTGAAAATGGTGTTAATCACGGACATTTGGATATAGGCAATTATGTGCTCGACAATCAGGGGGAACGTTGGATCGTTGATTTAGGCTATGAGAACTACAACGTACCCGGTTATTTTGGCGATGTGGTTAAGAATGGACAACGTTGGACATACTATCGTACACGTGCCGAAGGGCATAACTTGTTGGTTATAAATCCAGACTCGAAAGATGATCAGGAAGTTGATGCCAAAACAAAAATTGTAAATTTTAAATCTACTCCAGAAAAAGCTTTTGGAATAATGGATATTACCGAAGCATATCGTGGAAAAGCAACATCGGTAAAACGTGGAATTGCCTTGATAAACCGAAATAGCGCACTGGTGCAGGACGAAATTGTTTCGGATAAAAAAATGGATCTGTATTGGTTTGTCCATACGCCTGCAAAAATTACCTTATCAGCAAATAAAAGAACAGCCATTCTTGAAATCAAAGGCAAAAAGTTATTGGCCGAAATTGTTAGTCCCAAAAATGGCAAATTCGAAATGATGGATGCGAAACCTTTGTCAACATCGCCACAACCAACCCAAAACAATAAAAACGAAGGGTTTAAGAAACTGGCTATTCATATAGTAGGCGAAAGTAATGTTACAATTGCTGTCGAGTATAAGGGAGTTGATAAAACGGATCGACAAAAGGTAATTCCTTTAGCAAAGTGGTAATCAATTAATAATAAACTTGATGAAATGAGCCATGAGGATTTCTTTTCACACAAGGGAATAGCCTGTCCCGATTTTTCGGGAACAATCTGGCGAGTTCTCCCGAAGGTTCGGGAGCAAATGAAAATCAAATTATTGACAGATGAAAACAATTGGTCTAAGGATGATTTTTATGTTTTGCGTTGTTAACTTGTATTCTGCTGGTCAGTTATTGCATGCTCAATCGCAACTTGCAAAATCTCTTAAAGAGGGGAAAGATCAGTTTGTAGTTGTGTATGGTACTAGTTTGTCTAGTGGAGATGTAAACAAGGCATATATTATTTCTATGGCACAGGGCTTAAAAAAGCAGCGATTCAGCTCGTAAATTAAGATACCTGTAAATAAGATTGTTAGAGTATGTTGCAAAAAATATTTTTCCGGGTAATTTTGTATGCGATAAGAGACATGGAGGCCGAACCCCCATTT
>JAQICA010000032.1 GCA_027858775.1 Salinivirgaceae bacterium
GAGCTGACAGTGGTTGAAGACGATGAGGAGCTAGACGATGAGCTAGACATCGACACTGAGGCCGATGAAGAAACCATGATTCAACAAACTGACATCATGATTGATGAGCCGGTTGAAGAAGAAGAACCGGAGATTTTTATGGTGGTTGAGCAAATGCCCGAATTCCCGGGAGGCCCAGCGGCATTGTTCAAGTACATCAGCCAAAACACAAAGTACCCACCCATTGCAAAAGAAAATGGGATTCAGGGGAAAGTATATGTTCAGTTTGTTGTTGGGAAAGATGGCAGCATCAACCAAGTTAAAATCTTGAGAGGTGTAGATTCTTCGCTTGACAAAGAAGCCATGCGTGTTGTAAAATCGATGCCCAAGTGGTCTCCGGGTAAGCAAAGAGGGAAACCGGTATTTGTTCGGTATCAGGTGCCGATTAACTTCAAATTGCAATAAAAAAACTGCACATAAAAAAACTCCGACGGAAACGCCGGAGTTTTTTTATGCGCTATTTTCAATTATTTCTCAAATTCTATCTATAAGAAGCATATTTTTATTCAATGTGAATAGTTTTCCAAATCTTCAACACAATATATACCAATAGAAATAGTTTTATTAATAGAGCTCCCGGAAAAGTCAATGGCATGGTGGACTCAGCAGATTATGCTATCAGCACAATCTGTTCCAGCTATACAAAAAAGAAAAAAACAACCAATATATAATTTGCGGCACTTTCTTTGAACAGTATTAGACAAGCAGTACATTAGTTAGAAAAGGGTTTTGGCAAAATAAGAAATCAACGATGTAATTTCTTTATGATAATAGATAGTATTATTTAGCACTAAAACAACCGAAACTATGGAAGTAAAAAAGAATCCCATTGTAAGCTTTAGAAAACTCAAGGGCACCTTTATGCTGGCAGGGCTGGTTTCTGTACTGGGTTTGCTTTTGGTAGCGTTCAACTGGAATAGCGCTACAGGAATCGCTAGTGACCTTGGACAGGTAATGGGCGTTAGTTTGGAAGAAGAGATGATCCAAACGCAGCGTCGCGACAAAATTGAACCACCACCGCCTCCTCCTTCAAAGAAAAATGTAATTGAAGAGTTGACGGTGGTTGAAGACGATGAGGAGCTGGACGATGAGTTAGACATCGACACTGAGGCCGATGAAGAAACCATGATTAAGCAGACCACAATCATGATTGACGAGCCAATTGAGGAAGAAGAAGAGGAAATTCATATTAATGTGCAGCAAATGCCTGAATTCCCGGGAGGTGACTTAGCTTTACTCAAATACATTAAACTTGAAACAAAGTACCCGGATATTGCTATTCGAAATGACATTCAAGGAAGGGTATTTGTTCAGTTTGTGATTGGAAAAGACGGCAGCATTAATCAGGTGGAAATATTAAGGGGTGTAGATCCATCGGTCGATAAAGAAGCCATACGCGTTGTAAAATCGATGCCAAAATGGAGACCGGGCAAACAAAATGGAAAACCAGTATTTGTCAGGTATCAGGTGCCGATTAACTTTAAATTGAAATAAAAAACTGCACATAAAAAAACTCCGACGGAAACGCCGGAGTTTTTTTATGTGGCATTCACTTATATCTCTAAATTCGTCATACGATCAGTTACTTTAAAATCGTATTCAGGGTACTCGTAAATTGGCATTCTATGTTCGGTTTCACCTATAGAATAGCCATACACGGACAAGTATTCATTCACATCTTCGCCCATATCTTCCAGCTGTTCGAGATACTGGCCAATGGGCTTCGACTCCACAATAACAAACTTATCCATCTTCTCCAAAATTGGGCTATGGTTTCGTGTATGGTCGTGATCAAACTCTAATACACGACGGCCAAAGCGAGTAACTCCTACAACTCTGTACGTTAAGCTCTTACCTACTCCGGGAAGATTGAGTACATTCCTATCAGTCGACAAAAATGGCACTCCAAGCTCTTCGCGCAGTTTTTCGATTTGCTCTACCATGTTCTCAGCATTCTCCTGAAAATCGCGTACTTTATTGTAATAGTTCTCTGGAATAAGTCCAAGAATTTTTTCTTCGCGCTGCTCCTGCATAGCACGTTCGTTAGTTGCAAAATTGTGATTGTTTTCGGTAAATCCTTTAACAGAAAAGGTATAATAGGTAAGCACACCAATATCGTTCAACACCTTACGCAATTTTGCAGTGTGCCCTCTGCGTGATGCTGCAGCTGTAAAAACCTGCTGATTGGCCACCGACCATCCTGCCGAAATAATCATTTCGATTCCCCGTGCCACTTCCGGCGTTATTTCCATAGCCGACTCAAAGTGTGTTTGCAATACAAACTGTTTAAACCCAACCTCAACGGCTTTCTTCTTAAAGTCGGCAAGTATTTCAATAAGTTCCGGAGTAATTCGCTGTGGCAAATAAACAGGTAATCGCGTTCCCAACCGTATTCGTTGCATTTCGGCAAATTTATCACCGTCTGCTCTTTCTTTATTGGCTTCGCGTTTACGATATGCCATCTGATAAACTTCTTCCAATATATTTTTTAGCGACCGATTGGAACTCATCAATGCATCGCCACCAGTAATTAGAATATCACGCAACTGCGAGTCATTTTCAAAATATTTCATCAGCCTCTTCAGCTTGTCAGCCCACTTCTCATTTGGCCGTAGCTTATCTAAATTAAAATTAAGATGGCCACTTTGGAAATCGTACATTCGCTGACACGATGAGCACAAACCTGCACAGGCACGCCCAACAGTATCGGGAATCAGGATAGACACCTCGGGATAGCGACGGTGAATATTATGCTGCGAGGGCAATAACCAACCAGCTGCGTTGGGTTTTCCGGGCTCCACAATATCTTCCTTTTCCCAGGCTTCAATGTGGCCAAACTCATTCACCAATTGCCGTGAATAAAATACGTAATCACGTATGGGCAAATCGGCACCCACGTGTTCAGAGTGATCTACATCGAGTAATGACAAGTAGTATGGATTGAGAAAGAACGGGATACCAACCTCTTTGGCATCGTTCATAATGTCAAGCATATTTTTGTTCAGCGAATAATCGAGTAATTCATTAATAAATTCAGGGGTTCGAGCAGCGAGTTTTAGATGAAAAACATTATCGTTCCACCACTCCTGCTGTGCAATTTTCATATTTTCATCGAACGACAAATCGTGATCGTACTTATACTTACTATCATTGATTTCGCCATCGCGCATTTTGCATAAATACACTTTCAGAATTCGATCCCGATTCTTCTTTCGTGCTTCAATCATATCGTAATCGAGGCCTGATGGATGTCTGTCCATCCATTCCTTAACCTGCTCTAATGAGGGTTTTTCTTCCTCCAATGCTCCGTTGAGCTGACGAAAAAGGTACAGCATATCGAGGTAAAAATAATACATGGCTCCGCCTCGTCCGGTTTGAAAGGCGTGCCACATTATACCAAATGGATCGAGCACCGACTCATCGGACAAAGCCAAACTAGGATCCTGAATTACCCGACCTGAATTTTTAATATAATCGGTTAAGCGTATAGCCGCTTTTTCTTTCCAATTTAAGTTTTCAAAAGCCCCTCTTTTATCGTCGTTTCCATATAAGAATTCAGTGGCAGCAATACTTTCCTCAATTAACTCCTTTGCCCAAATACCCACAGAGGTTCTAGCCTCTTTGGCATTTTTTGAGTTTTTCAATATGTCTCGCAAACGCGGATTTTCCTTTAGCAGTGTATGAAAAACACGTTGTGCTTTAGGTCGAATGGCCACTTTATTCAGATCTTTATCCATATTTATTTGTTTCTAAAGTTTGCAAATGTAATATCTGTCGATATGCATAAACTGCACAAGAAGCCGCATCAAGAGATACGGACAAGCATCGAATAACACACAGACTATGCCTACTCCAATGCCAGGAAGAAACGCCTTAATTCAGTTATAATATCTGGAAAAATCTTTGAATTAACACGGTTTTCTCCAAAGTTCGGCGAAAGTACTCAAATTAAAATGTAATTCCAAAAAAAGTTACTTAGGCCACATGAAAAGAACATACAAAATAACAATTTGTTCTAACGACATCTATCTTAGGAGCTCGCGGCGCGATGCATCGATGCGAAGAAAAACGAACAATAAAGCGGTGAACGCCCATAACGAAGAACCCCCGTAGCTAAAAAAGGGCAGTGGAATACCAATAACGGGCGCTAATCCAATAGTCATTCCGACATTTACCGCGAGGTGGAAAAACAAAATAGAAACAACAGCGTATCCATAAATACGGCTAAATCCGGACCTTTGCCGTTCGGCTAAAACTATCAAGCGTATTAACAGCATTAAGAATAGCAGCAAAACAACCGTAGTTCCCATAAATCCCCACTCTTCGCCAACAGTACAAAAAATAAAATCGGTGCTTTGCTCGGGTACAAAATCATATTTAGTTTGTGTTCCTTGTAAAAAGCCCTTTCCAGAAAAACCACCCGATCCAATAGCAATTTTACTTTGGTTAACGTTATATCCAGCTCCCAGGGGATCGGATTCGATACCAAGCAAATGATTTATGCGGCTACGTTGGTGAGCAACCAAAACATTATCGAAAAGATAATCGACGGAGAATGTGTATGCAAATGCACCAATCGTTATAGCAATAATAAGAAATAGTATGGGGATTTTATGAATTAGTGCTCTTATGGTAAGTACAAACGAAGAAGTAACTACCGAAGCAATTAATACCCACATAAAACTACGGTCTAGCGATATTAAATTGATCAGATAGAGCACCCCAACCGTTATCAGAAAAAAGAATATTCCTTTTAAAACGTCTTTTTTTGCCTCAAACAGCAACAACAACAACACACAAGATACAAATACAATAAATAACAGTACATATAAAACAGGTAGCGTTAACGCCATAATGAAAAGTATAGCAGCAAAAAAACCAATGAGAAGTACTGAAACAGAAAGTCCTTCACGGTACAATACGATTAGCAAAGAAGCGTATACTAACGCCGAACCCGTATCATTTTGCAAAAGAATTAGTGCTGCAGGTAAGAAAATAATAACAGCAATCGATAATAGATTCTTAAACTTATGTATTTTCATGTTCTCGGCACTAAGGAAGCGGGCAAGTGCCAGAGCTGTAGCAAACTTAGCAAACTCTCCGGGTTGCAATCGAAAACCACCTATCACAATCCACGACCTAGAAGCATTAACCTCGGTTCCAAAAAGCAACACAACTAACAACAAAAAAATTACAAACAGATAGGTTGGGTAGGCAAAAAAGGCATAGAACCGAGAATCGATAAGCATGATAGTAACGATCAATAGAATGGATGCTGCGATCCACAACATTTGTTTTCCATATTTCATGCTCAAATCTATTATACTATTATGCTCCTCGTTATAGACGGCGGCATAAATATTAAGCCACCCCATAATAACAAGAATAAAGTACAGAAGTACTGTCACCCAGTCAATATCGCGATAAATATTAATCCTTCTTCTCACGACTCAATAAATTAGCGTTAAAAATTCGTTCTTCATACCAGCCTCTTTTCACCTCACCGATCAGATATTTCTCAATAATGAGACTAGCAATTGGTGCAGCATATACTGAACCATACCCACCATTTTCCACATAAACAGAAACGGCTATTTTCGGATCGTCTTTAGGTGCAAACGCAATAAAAATGCTATGATCTTCTCCGTGAGGATTTTCTGCGGTGCCCGTTTTCCCACAAATTTCAATTCCCTCGAGCTTAGCAAAACGTGCAGTGCTGCCCGGGCCACCATGCACTGCCTGATACATACCTTCAATTACGGGATCAAAATGCTCCTCATCGACACCTACATAGCGTTTTACTTCGTATTTTGGGTCGATGCCATTTTCCTTTTCAATATTTTTAATCAAATGGGGCACATAATAAAAGCCACGGTTTGCAATGGCCGCAGTGGAATTAGCCATTTGTAAAGGCGTAACCAACACTTCTCCCTGACCAATAGCCATAGAAACAATATTTAATGAATTCCAGGCACTTTTGTAAATATTTTCAAAGTATTTCGATTCTGGAATAAGTCCCTGAAGCTCAAAAGGAAAATCGATTCCCAGTTTTTTGCCAAATCCGAAAGAACGAGCAATCTCCCTCCATTTCTGATAATTAACTACAATTCCTGCATCGGAAGCTTCATCTAAAATATTGCGATACACATGACAATAATAGGCGTTACAACTATGCTGAATCGATTCGATCAGATTCAAAGGAGATGTGTGACCATGACAGCCTAACGAAAAAGAACCGATATGATATCCGTAATAACAGGAGTACTCCGTTTGGACACTTACCACTCCGGTTTGCAAACCAATAAGTGCGTTCAATACTTTAAACGTCGATCCTGGAGGGTATTGTGCTTGTAATGCCCGGTTAAACAAAGGCTTCAACGAATCGAGTTGTAATTTACGATAGTTAACACCACGCTGCCTGCCACTCAAAAGGTTGGGGTGGTATGTTGGGGTGCTGACCATTGCCAAAATCTCGCCACTTGCCGGCTCAATAGCTACAATACTTCCAATTTTATTCTGCATTAGCTTTTCGCCATAAGCCTGCAACTCGGCATCGAGTGTAAGTTGAATGCTTTGTCCCGGAACAGCCGAACGGTCATGTTCGCCATCGTTATAGCTACCTTTTATGCGATTATGTACATCGACCATAAACACTTCCACACCCTTTTGGCCGCGCAATTCGTGTTCATAAGCCCTCTCAATTCCGCTAATTCCAATATAGTCACCACTTTTGTAGTACTTATCGTTTTCTACAATCCCATCGTTAACCTCGCCCACATAGCCAAGCACATGAGCAGCAATTGGATCGGGGTATTTACGCAGGGTTCGGGTTTGTGTAAAAAAACCAGGAAAAAGATACAGTTCCTCCTGTAATTGAGCATAATTCATGGCCGAGACCTGTTTCAAAAAAACGGAGGCTTTATAACGGCTATAGTTTTTTGCTTTGCGCAATTGTGCATCAACATAAGAGGGTGTAACGTCTAAAATTTCGCAAAGAGCTGCGGTATCAAAAGCTTTCAGCTGATGTGGGATCACCATTAAATCGTACGCAGCTTCATTGTAAACCATTAAATGATTGTTTCGGTCGTAAATTAGCCCCCTAACCGGATATTGAGTAATATGGCGTAGAACATTTGAGCTGGCCGAAGTCTTATATTGATTATCTAAAACCTGAATAGAAAATAGCTTAGCTATGTAAATAATAATTATCAGTATAATTATTGATATTACGACATACTTTCGTGTATTTAGGGAAACTTGCTGCATATAATTTTACTTCCTAAAAACCAGATATTGGCTCATCATAATTAGCGAAACAGAAAAAAGTGTACTAAAGATTATTCGCATGATTACATGTCCGAATGAGGCAAAAGAAAAGGCTTCTAAAAAAAACAAGATTAAGTGATGAACAAAAACTAACAGAAGCGTATATTTCAGAAACCAATTAAAGCCGTAGTAAAAAACCCTGGGAAAAGATCCAGGCTCATAACCATCGCGCGGAGAAATATATCGTAAGAAGTATGGGCGTACAAATCCTATAAAAGCTGTTGATGCCGCATGTAATCCCGGAGTATTGGCAAACATATCGATAGATAAACCAAGCAAAAAACCAATAACAGTACCCACCCACGGTGGAGTCTCAAAGGGCATCAACAAAATAAACAATATGTAGAAATAGGGATTGATGTAACCGCTAAGCTGAATATTATTCAGCACCAACACTTGCAGCGCAACCAGTACAAGGAATCGAACAATATTTCGAGTAAGGAGCCTAATCATAGGTTATAGTTTTATTTTCGAGCTCTTCAATTTCTGTTTTAAACTCATTATCAATAACATACACATGAGTAAGACTTTGAATATGCATAAACAATTTCACTTTAATGTGGTAAAAGTTATTACGTCCATCTTTACTGGCCTCAACCACCTTCCCTATCGGTATTTGTCCGGGAAAAATGGCGCTAAAGCCGCTAGTTTCAACGCTATCGCCTACATTTACATCTATATGATTGGGAATATCATCGAGCCAACAAAACCGGGGGTCGATACCGTCCCATTGGAGCGATCCAAAATATTTTGTATTTCTTAATCGGGCACTTAAATGAAAGTTCGGATTCAGTAATGAAATAACCGTTGAGTAGTTCTCCGAAACATGCCGAACAACACCGACCACACCATTGGGACCCGTAATGCCCATGGATTGTTTCACGCCATGCTTACGCCCCTTATCAATTGTCAGGTAATTATTTTGTTTGTTAACGGAATTACTAACAACACTTGCCACAAAAAAACGCCACTGTTTTTCATACACGGAATCGTAGATTTCACGGTAAGAAATTTTATTTGTTTTATAGGACTTTTTGAGGGTATTAAGAATATGCGCATTTTGTTCGGCAAATTCTTGATTTGCTTTGCGTAGATAAAAAAAATCGACAACATCATCCGACACTTCATAAACAATTCCTGTAGCCGCCCCCAATTTATTAATAAATGTAGCACGATGGTAGTTATTGTACTGAAACAGCAACAAAAGCGCAGCAGTCTCTACAATTAAAAAGATGAAAAAGTGATGGTTTCGTTCAATAAAACGGATTAAATTATTCACGTCCGATTTTTTATTAGTTGTTTTCGTTTATACTTAAACTATCCATAGGTCATCATCAACCGAAAATATATTTCCTTGGTGCTACTAACGGGTTCTACCTGCTCATATTTACTAACTTTCAGTATTCATAATGCAAATATCTCGTCAGCATAAATTGGTACTCATCAAAAAAACTACAAATTGCACAAAGCAACTTTTCACTTTCACCGAAAGCTTTGAAACAATAAGGGCTTGCCCCGAAATAACTTAACGTCTTAACTTGACTTTTTTCTTTTAACTTCTTTAAGATGCTTTAAACAGTCTGAGCCGTCTATCCGAAATACCATCAAGTCGCTAAGCAATAAAATACCTTCGTTAAAACTATCAACCTATTTCAATACAAACCCTATGTGCAATTTGCGTACTGCCGTAATACACCCAAGTAGCTTTTACCTCATCAAAAACTGGAATTTATCTACATTTTTAAGGGCAATACCTGTTCCACGCGCCACTGCATGCAATGGGTCGTCAGCAATTTGGAACGGGATTTTGGTTTTTTCGGTTAATCGTCTTTCGAGTCCGCGCAGCAATGCACCTCCACCGGCCAACCATACTCCTTTATTGTATATATCGGCATAAAGCTCGGGTGGCGTATGTTCCAACGTTGCCAAAATTGCGGCTTCCACTTTCGTAATGGAACGATCGAGACAATGAGCAATTTCCTGATACGACACCGGAATTTCCATTGGCAATGCAGTCATTTGGTGCGGACCGCGAACGATAAAGTCTTGTGGTGGATCATCGAGCTCGGGTAATGCTGAGCCGACTCTCAATTTAATTTCTTCAGCCGTTTTTTCACCAATTTTTATGTTATGCTGATGACGCATATACTCTTTAATATCAGCAGTAAAATCGTCGCCGGCTATGCGTATCGATTTATTGCTAACAATTCCGCCTAACGAAATTACGGCAATTTCGGTTGTACCTCCACCGATATCTACTACCATATTACCTTCGGGAGCTTCCACATCGATTCCAATACCAAGCATTGCCGCCATCGGTTCATAAATCATGAACACTTCGCGTCCGCCGGCATGTTCAGAAGAATCGCGTACAGCGCGCATTTCCACCTCTGTGCTACCCGATGGAATACAGATTACAATACGTAGCGAGGGTGTAAACATCCTTGCTTTGGTACTAATCATCTTGATCA
This sequence comes from Salinivirgaceae bacterium, assembly GCA_027858775.1. Classification (GTDB taxonomy): domain Bacteria; phylum Bacteroidota; class Bacteroidia; order Bacteroidales; family Salinivirgaceae; genus Salinivirga. The sequence continues at coordinate 9,837 of JAQICA010000032.1, forward strand.
TTCCACGAATCATTTGCTCGGCAGCATGAAAATCAGCAATCACTCCATCGCGTAGTGGTCTGATTGTCTTGATATTATCGTGAGTTTTACCGTGCATCTGGCGTGCCTTTTCGCCAATGGCAATTAATTTGCCGGTATTCTTATCAAGCGCAACGATCGATGGTTCATCTACCACTATTTTATCATTGTGGATAATAATTGTATTTGCCGTTCCCAGGTCAATGGCTATTTCCTGAGTTAAAAATGAAAACAAGCCCATGTGCTATATATATTTAATGCTTAAAATGTCTGGTTCCTGTAAATACCATAGCCATCCCAACAGAGTTGCAATGCGCAATGGAATCTTTGTCGCGTATACTTCCTCCGGGCTGAATTACAGCCGTTATTCCGGCTTTCCCGGCAATTTCTACGGAGTCGGAAAATGGGAAGAATGCATCTGAAGCCATTACGGCTCCGTTTAGGTCGAGTTTAAAGTTAGTGGCTTTTTCAATTGCCTGCTTTAATGCGTCGACTCTGCTCGTTTGCCCAACCCCACTGGCTACTAGCTGCTTATCTTTTGCCAACACAATAGCGTTCGATTTGGTGTGTTTCACAATTTTATTGGCGAAGATAAGATCCATTGCTTGAGTAGAAGAGGGACCGGTTTCGGTAACTGTTTCAATATCGTTAATACCCTCAACGGCTTTGTCTTTATCCTGACCCAAAACTCCATTGAGTGTACTACGAAACTGCTTTTTTGGGAGTTTCGTATTCTTTCTTCGCAGAATTATCCGCTTTTTATTTTGTTTTATAATTTCAAAAGCTTCGGGTTGATACCCGGGAGCTATAATTACTTCGAAAAACAGCTTATTAATGGCCGCCGCCGTTTCCTGATCTACTTCAGTATTAGTAATTAAGACTCCTCCAAATGCAGAAACCGGATCACCCGCTAAGGCTTTCTCCCAGGCTTGCAGCAAAGTTTCATCCGATGCCAATCCACACGCATTGTTGTGTTTTAAGATGGCAAAAGTAGTTTCATCGAACTCATCAATAAGGTTTACAGCTGCATCAATATCAAGTAAATTGTTATATGATATTTCTTTCCCGTTAAGCTGATCGAACAGTGCATTCAGATCGCCATAAAACATTCCTTTTTGGTGAGGATTTTCACCGTAACGCAATGTTTTACTTTGCATTACGCTTTGTTTAAAAACAATATCGGTATCGGTTGCCATGTATTGATAAATGGCTGTATCGTAGTGCGATGAGATATTAAAGGCCTGAGCCGCAAAAATTCGACGAACATCTTCTGTTGTAGAACCCTTTCCTTCTTTTAAAAGATCTAAAAGCAGTTGGTACTGATTTCGGGAACTAACAACCAGTGCGTCTTTGTAATTTTTAGCAGCAGCACGAATTAACGAAATGCCTCCAATATCGATTTTTTCGATAATATCTTCGTGCGATTTCCCTTCCGCCACCGTTTCTTCAAAGGGATACAGGTCGACAATCACCAAATCAATAGCGGATATATCATGCGTT
>JAQICA010000051.1 GCA_027858775.1 Salinivirgaceae bacterium
ATCAGAAATAGTAAGACAGTGTTGAAACAATGGTTCTTGGCTATGTTGATGACGGATCAGGCATACAACTTATTTTTGCTCTTTAAAAATAATGCTGTATTACTTAGAACTTAGCTGTTTTAAACTAATAGTAAAGCAGAATGTTGTACCCCCTGAAGATGTCTTTTCGAGCCATAACCTTCCTCCTAAAAGCTCCACCAGACTTTTCGATATGGCCAATCCCAATCCAGTTCCCTGGTGTTTGTCGTCTATAGCATTTTTTGCCATTACAAACCGATCGAATATCTTTTCTGCGTCATCATGAGAGATACCTGACCCGGTGTCGCGTACAAAAAACAAAGCCGTTTCGGCATCTTTCATTTCATATCCGATGGTTATACTTCCTTCGTCGGTAAATTTTACCGCATTTCCAATCAAGTTAGTTAGTATTTGTGTAAGTCGTTGTTTGTCAGAATAAATAGTTGTGTCTTCTTTCTCTGTTGTTGGGTTTTGAACTATAAGTTTAACATGTTCTTTTTGCTTGTTTTTTAGCACAGCATTAAATGTGCGGCAAAGATCCAGCAATAACTCGTTTATGTTGAATTTTGTTTTGTAGATATTGAGCAGGTTGGCTTCAATTTTTGAGATATCAATAATGTCATTTATTATTTGTAAGAGGTATTGAGAGCGGGAGTGAATTATTTCTCCGTAGTCGCGCTGGCGCTTGGAATCTATGTCTGTCTCTGCAAGTATTTCAGCAAATCCCATAATTGCATTCATGGGAGTCCTTATTTCGTGGCTCATATTGGCTAAAAATGCAGATTTAAGGCGATCGCTCTCTTCGGCGCGGTCTTTGGCTACTTTAAGTTTCGAATTTTGTTGCAGTAGCTTTTTATTGAGTATATTAAGTTGCTGATTCGTAGTTTTTAGCTCTTCTTCTGTCTCTATCAGGGCTTTGTTTTTTTGTTTTAGATTTATTTCTGCCTGTTTTATATTCGAAATATCGATTATAGATATTAATCCGGCTGGTTTACTGTTGTAAATACTAAGTTTCCCATCGAGAAAAACCCATTTTTCAATACCGTCTTTTGTTGTAATTTTAAATTCGTAACCCGATGGAACATCGTCGCCTTTCTGACGCTGCTTACCTCTATTCTTAATCATCTCTTTGTATTCCGGTGCTACAAAATCCCAATAATTCATTTTTTTGAGCTCTTGGGCACTGTAACCACTAATTTTTTCGGCTGCCGGATTGGCATAAATCCACTTGTCGCCCTGGTAAAGCATTATGGCCACAGACGTGATGTTAGCTAAATTTCGGAACATACTTTCGCTTTCGCGCAGTTGTTGTTCCATTTTCTTTTGATTCGTAATGTCTTGAATCAGGACAAAAAATGCACTGTTTTTTAATGTGGTTTTATTGATGCTTATATTTGCAAAGTAAATATCTCCATTCTTCGAAACCCCTTTGTAATGTAGACTTCCAGTTTTGCCTATTTCAAATAAATTGCTCATATCGTTTATCGATGAGGGATGAACCGTGCTGAAAAAGCTCTTGTCTTTCAGTTCATGGCATTCAAATCCGCTTATTTTTGAGTAGGTAGGCGTGCAATCTATTATTTTGTAGTCCTGAATAACTACAAGTGCTTCACTTGAAAAATGGTATAAAATATCTGCTTTGTCGTAAGAGGTTGGGTGAGGAGCTATAGTTGAATGCAACTGATTGAGTTCGTCAATAGCTTCGTACAGTTGGCTGTAGTCCTGCTCGTTATGAATTCTTTGCAGTTTTGCTATAATTGAAGTAATGTCAATGGTTGGTTTGTTACTCATGATTCGTTGTTTATTACACTTTATTTTAAATGTTCGCTATGCAGGTACATTTTATTTGCATGAAGTGCCATCGTGTCGAAGCATATGTAATCTTCCTCTGTTTAAGCATTGTTTTTCTCCTCACACAATGTTGATTATTTTCGTCGGGTTCAATTGGGCTTTAATGGGTTTCTAAATGTAAGAAGAAATTGATTCTATTAGCTTTAATGAAATGTTAAACCATTGCTTTTTGTCGAAAATTATTTACAAAATATATTTTAACATAATTTAATAGTGCAATTTGGTGCTAGTATAATAATATGAAAAATGGAATTCATGCATTTCTTGAAGTATAAATTGTTATTTTTTAAGGTGTCTTTTTTAATAGTATCTGGCTTCAGTGTAATATCATAAGGGGCAGTCTAAAAAGGTTCGAACAGGTTACCAATGAGAAGTTAATTTGACTTTTTAGACAGCCTTTTCAATGTTTCGATATTTGAAAAATCGTATTTTCGAATGCGTTTTGGCTAACGAATTCTAAAAATACGGTGCGTAAGAAAACTCCAATAAATGCGTTATATTCATTTCAAAAAGCAATCCCGAGAATCGGGACGCCTTGATTTTCAGAAAGGGCGTAATGCAGAACCTTTAGCTTATGAACTCAATTGAAAAATTATTTTAATTGTGAGTAAATTGGACTTTTCGACCAATTACTAAATAAAAACTATTTTAGATTGTTTTCTTTTTTTATTTCATGATGAAATTTCCTGCATCATTGTTACTTTTGAATATCAATCTTAAAAATCTAATTCATTGAAAATCCTACATACATCTGACTGGCATTTAGGAAAACGACTTTATAATTCAGAACGATTGCCTGAGCAACGTTTGGTGCTGGAAGAGATTCACGAAATTGCAGAACGGGAAGCAGTCGATTGCATTATTGTGGCCGGAGATCTATTCGATGTGGCAAATCCATCGAATGAAGCAACGGAGTTGTTTTATAGAGCACTGAAAAAAATGAGTAAAAATGGCATCCGGCCAGTTATTGCTATTGCAGGTAACCACGATTCACCACAGCGCATTGAAGCTCCCGATCCGTTGGCGCGTGAGTGTGGAATCGTGTTTTTGGGTTTCCCAAATAGCGTTTCGCCCCAATTTACTTTAGAGAGCGGTTTTAAAGTACAACATACCGATGAGGGATTTTTGGAATTGGCTTTACCTAACCAAAAAGAACCTTTGCGGATAATTGCAACGCCTTATGCCAGCGAAATTCGCATGAAACAGTATTTTGCAAATAACGAAGAGCAAGGCTTGCGCGATGCATTGGAAATTCAATGGCGCCAGTTGGCCGAAAAATATTGCGATAATAAAGGAGTAAATATATTGATGGCGCACTTGTTTGTGTGGAATCGCGATAGCGAACCTCCCGAAGAACCAGAAGGCGAAAAACCGGTGAAAGTAGGAAATGCATCTGTGGTATATGCTGATCTGTTTCCGCATCAATTACAATATGTGGCTTTGGGACATTTGCACAAATCCCGATCAATTAATAGTGGTGGCGTGCCTGTGTACTACAGTGGCAGCCCTTTGGCCTACAGCTTTGGCGAGTCTAATCAAAAAAAATATGTTCATATTGTTGATGTAGAACCAGGAAAAGAGGCAGAGGTTCGCAAGGTGGAATTAACTGCCGGTCGTCCACTTTTGCGTCGCACGTTCGAAGTTGTTGATGAGGCTGTGGCTTGGTTGCAGCAAAATGCCGAGGCGTTTACAGAAATTACCATGCGTACCGATGATTTTCTTAAGTCAGATGAGAATAAGCGGTTGCGTATGGCAAGTGAGTTTCTGGTAAACATTATTCCTGAACCGAAAAACAGACCAAACGATACCAGTGGACAAGGAAAGATTGATATGAATCAATCGGTTACGACTCTCTTTGAACGGTATTTTGTCGAAAAGCATGGCCAGCAACCCAACGATGAAATGATGGAGCTTTTTAATGAAATCCTTAACTTAAAATCGGATAAATGATTCCTGAAAGACTAATTTTAAAGGGTATATACTCATATCAGCATACAACTGAAATAGTATTCGACGATTTAATGAGCGCGGGCTTATTCGGGATTTTTGGTCCTGTAGGGAGTGGTAAGTCAGCTGTTCTTGAGGCAATTACATTTGCCATGTATGGCGAAACCGAACGACTGAATAATCGTGATTCCAAACATTACAACATGATGAATCTCCGAAGTAACGAAATGGAGATCGATTTTACATTTAAACATCAGTCTAAACGATACCGCTTTACAGCCTATGCAAGGCGAAACAGAAATAATTTTACCGATATTACAAAGAACGAACGAAAAGCGTATGTGTGGGAAGATAACCAGTGGGTGCCGCAAGAGAGCGCCGATGCCACAAATGTTATTGGACTGAAATACGAGCATTTTAAGCAAATTGTCATTATTCCCCAAGGCAAGTTCAATGAGTTTGTGCAGCTTTCGCCCACCGATCGTACCAAAATGATGCGAGAGCTATTTCCGCTTGATCGGTTCGATTTGCGCGATCCTGCCAATCGGTTGTTTAATCAGGTGAAAACCGAGATTTCTCAATTGCAGGGACGGCTACAGGAATTTGAAGAGTATTCGCCCGAAGCCGCCAAAGCCTTGGAAAAGGAGATTAAAGAACATCAAACGGAGTTGGAGAAATTGAAAATGGAACTTTTACGGTTAGAAAAATCAATGCATGAGACCGTGGAGTTGAAGAAACTAACTGATAATATCGAGGCTACCCAAAAGGCGCTTGTAACAAAAGAATCGCAAAAAGCGACAATGGAGCAACTGGCAGAGAAACTCAAACTTTTTGAAAAAGTGAAGTACCGCTACCAGCCGGTTATGAGTCGGTTATCGGAAATTGAGAGCGAAGTTCAACAACTGACTAATCTGTACGAAAAACAGAAAACGAAAAATGACCTGTTGATTTCTAAGATTGCCGCACACCAGCAGGAAATGCAAAAAATAACAGCAGCCGGCGGCGATGTGGAAGCTCATAAGAAACGCGATGCAGGTCTAAATAAGGCATTGGAAATAAAAAAGTTGCAGCAAGAACTGGGGCAATTGAGTGACGGTTTTAAAAATAAACAGGCACAGTTGAAAAAAGCTGAGGTTGCCAGAGAAGAACTCAAAAGTAGATTGGCAAGCCAGAAAGAACAGTTAACAAAAAAACGAAATGCATTACCCGACGAGGGCGTTTTGCACGAGTTGCGAAGTAGTTTTAGCGAAGAAGTTATTTTACAAAAACAGGTGCGTAGTGCAGAAAACGAACTGAAACAGTCTATTAATATTGTTGAGGAACTAAAGCGAGATCGTATTGAAATAATGAACGATGTTTCGACAATTGTTGAAGCAGATGAACCGTTGGGGGAATTGAAAGCAAAAGACGCACTGGTTTTATTAGAAAAAACATTAACGACTATTAAAGATAAGCTTGCTCAATTTGCAAAACGTAAAGTCCAACTCGACGTTCAGTCGGGTTTAGAACGGTATGCCGGGGCGCTTCAAGAGGGCGAGCCTTGTCCGTTGTGTGGTGCTGAGCACCATCCAAAACCATTCTCAAATACAGCTCTGGGCAACGAGCAGGAGCAGTTGATGGAGTTAGTTGGAAAGCACGAACAGCATCGCGATAAGCTAAGTCAGGCAATTACTCAGTTGGGTAGTTTGGTGGAGCGTTTTCGTCGGGAGGGAGGCCAGAAAGAGGCTCGACAAAAAGCTGTACATGAGGCTAAATCCCAAATTGAAGAGTGCCAGAATAAGCGAAATATGCTGCCCGTAAAATTTTCGGCAGAGGAACTTGCCCAAGTGCTGAAACAGTTGGCTGTAGATAAAAAAGAGATCGCTCGTCTGGAACAAGCAGTGCTGCAAACAGAGCAAGAGCTCAATTCTGAAAGTGCCATTGAACAGCTACAAAAAGAAATTCAGTCTGCCGAAACGCGTATCATCACCGTGCAAACACAAATTAACGTGCAGCAAACCGATATTGTACCGGAGTGGTTGGCGAAATCGACCGATGAACTGAATGCTTTGAAGATCCAAACTGGGAAAGAGTTGCAAAAGCTGGAAACCTTGCTTAAAGAAATCGATGACCAACAATTGGCTCAACAAAAGCTGGAAGTGCAGATCGAAGAAACAAAAAAGCAGCAGGAACGCCAAACTGTGCAGTTAGAGGAAAAGCAGCAGCAATTAAACCAAATGCTCGAAGAAGATAAATTTAATAGCGTTAACGATGTGCAGACTGTACTAGACGAAGAAATGAATATTGAAGCTGTTCAAAGTCAGATTGATACATTTCACAGAGAGCTGCACACATTAAAAAGTCGTTTTTCCGATTTGCAAAGCCAGTTGGGCGACCGTAAATTCGATGCTCAGGCTTTTGAGGAGTTGGAAAAAACAGTGAAAAACAGACAAGACGCCGTCAGTAATATGGAGACCCGCTCAGGCGGATTGCAGTCTACATACCAGGTGTTGGTCAATAAATTGAAGCTGAAAAAGCAACTTGCCGAAAATCTGGACAAAAAAGAAAAGCGTAAGGAAAACCTCGAGGTAATGATGGGGCTTTTCCGTGGCGATGGTTTTATGCGCTACGTAAGTCAAATATATCTTCAACAATTGTGTGCAATTGCCAATGAACGGTTCCGGAAACTGACACACAATCAATTGGAGTTGGATATTGATGAAAATTATAATTTTATAATTCGTGATTTTTTGCACGATGGTCGAATGCGTTTGCTAAAAACATTGAGCGGCGGACAAACGTTTCAGGCTGCATTGTCGCTTGCTATGGCGCTTAGCGAACAAATTCAGCAATATCAAAACGTTAAACAGCAGTTTTTCTTTATGGATGAAGGTTTTGGATCACTTGACCGGGAATCGTTGTCACTGGTGTTCGATACGTTGAAACAGCTCCGTAAAGAGCAGCGCACAGTTGGAGTCATTTCGCACGTAGAGGAGTTGCGGTCAGAAATAGACCGATACCTGTTGGTTGAAAATGATGAAGAGGAAGGAAGTCGAATACGTTTTAACGGTTAGTTTTTATGTGACCAAAATAAATGACGTTTTCTTGCGGAAACGAAATGCACCCAGGGCAATTTGTTATAAGCAGCATTGCCATGGAGCTTTTTTGGCGTTTTGTTGAAAGAAAAATGACGATTTACCACGATTTTTAAGCCTATTTTCCGATATTGCAACGTTTTTTTAATGTTGCAATACGTATTATGCAAAGTATGAAAATGAATCAATTACGCCATTTTATTATCCTGATTGCATTAATAGGTTTTATTCAAAATGGAATAGCCCAAAAGGCAGCCACAGAAACCGAAACGTACAATCTTTGTTATCCGGACGAAAGTTTCCCGTTGAACAATGCATTACTCACAAATTTAATGAGTAGCCTGCCCAAAGTCGATGGAAAATCGTGCATCACCATTGAAGCAACATTTTCTTTTAAGTACAAAGTGGCTGCTTCAAATTTCAGAGCCGATATTTTTTGTGATCGCATTGAAATTACCCATCCTATAACCTTTCAAAAGTTCGAACTTGCCGATCAAATCTTACCCATTCCGGTAAAATTTACAGTGCAAGTCGATGACCAAACCAAAGAGTTTAAGCACGATCTGCGCAACAATATTAAAGTTGGCGATATATTAACACCCGACCAGCCGCAGAAGTTTAATGTTCGAATTACAGGAGTAGAAATTAGTCAGGATGTACTCAGCAGAGTAGTACAAAAGCAGCAGCACATTTCAGAATATTACACTGCCGACACACAAATAAAACTGGCATTCGAAGATCTCAATTCCATTAATCCCGATAGCGTACAGTATTTAGATCGATACCTCGACATTACTCGAAAAAACCAAGCTATTGTAAAACGCATCAAGGAAAAAGAACTGTATAAAAAGCTGAACCTTGGCGAACACGACCCATTAAATGTGTATGAGCGTTCCAATGAATTAAAGAAAGCCACATTTGAAGCGCAATCGAATCTCACCGATCAGAGTAGTAATTTGGCCGAAGAGTATTTGCGTTTGGGTGAAGATGCTATAAGCCTATCCGATACAGCAAAAGCTATCGAATATTTCGATAAAGCCATCGAAATTGACGCTAAGTTGGCAGGTGCTTATGTAGAAAAGACTAAAATCGATTTTAATCGAAAAAAATATATTGATGTAATTCGGCAATCACGATTCATCAGCGCCCACACAACCCATCATAGCGGAAATCGAACCGATGTTTCCGATATGATAAAGTTTATCGAAAATAAACTAGTCGATGAGGCCGAAACACATAACCGAAAGGAACATTACCAAGAGGCCTTGGTATTGCTCGATTCGGCCGAAACTATCTGCTCCAGTATACAAATTGTTGTATGTTCCGACATGATTAATGTAGCCCGGTCGCACAGTTGGCAAGGACTGCTTTATCAGAATATTGTCAATTGGTTCGATGTGCTTTCGCGACATCAATACAGCGAACTCCCCGAAATGGTTGAAGAAACATTTGAGTTTCGCCGTGCCAATAATCAATGGCTGACTACTAATGAGTTGCTTTACAAAAATCTACATATCATTCAAGATTCGTTGCTTGCAATAGCTGAAACAGCACAACAAGAGGAGCCCGAAAAGGCGCTTGAGGTCTTATACGCTGCACGCGAAATTTGTAATAATTATGTGGAGGTTCCTTGCCACAATAAACTCGACGAGCAATTTAAACGGGCATTTGAGAGTACTTACATCAAAATGATAGAGAAAGCTGAAGAGGCGTTGGCCGATTCATTACCCAATACAGCCGACAGTATTCAACGTAAAGCGGCCATTTACTGCCATGCGCAGAAAATTGAAATTTCAGATGCGCACAAACAAATAATTTCGGTTATTGCGGCGCAGCGGTATGCACAACTTATGCAAAAGTTGCGTGCAGTAAAGGTTGCCGATAAAAAAACAATTACTTTGCTCGATTCTGCGCTTACCATCAGGTTGCGAAATGGCCTTGATAAAACCAACGACCATAACTTTCAACGTATGCGCTTGCTAACCGACTATGTAGCTTCATTGTCTGACAAAGCCAGTCGGATGTTCAGGGCAGGACAAATTGTAATTGCTACACAGTTGCTGAACGAAATTGATTGGGTTGTAAGTCACTTTAAAATCGCAATCAACGACGATCAGCAATCGTTTATAAACACATTGCGCGAAAAAATTGGATCCGAGGCTTGTTATGAGAAAACCACTCAGGTGCGTATCTATACAATGTCTGCCGAAACATTTATCTCCAAAAAAGATTTTGTTCATGCAGAAGAGGCCTACGGAAAGGCTCTCGATCTTATGAAGAAAAATACAGGATGTGGTTTTGACATTCAGGCAACAAAGAAAAAGAAGGAGCATATAGACCAAGTTGCAGCATACCAGCGCGATTTAGCTGTGATGCGCCAGTTTGCACTCGACAATAAATTTCAGGCCGCCATTGATAAGCACGATGCTATAAAAAATTCGTATAGTGATTCGCTTTTACAACGTCACGAGGTTGAGATTATGCCTCTTGGTAAATATGCACTCAATTTAGCTTACGAACCTTTTGTGCATTATGCTGCAAAGATTCTGGCACAGCGTGGTTATCCCGGAGAAAGCTTCAACCTTATTGTGTGGCTCTACAAGCACACCTTTAGCCGTGAACTTTCAGCTCCTGCACAACAAGAATTAGGCAAAACCCTTGCAAAAGAGTTCTATATTAAAAATCCGTCTCCGGAATCGGCTCAGCTCTACGAAGGTTATGTTTTAGATAAAAAATGGTCGAAACCCTTTAGAAAATCATTCAAACGCAAATGGAAAGAAATGCAAATCACTGCAAAGTAGCAGTTTTCATCTTTGTGATGTTTGCTGCAATTGTCGGATACGGACAAGGTTCGGGGGAGGTACAAGAATATTATTCCCAACTCAATGTAGAACTTGATGCAACGTTTAATAAATTCAATACCGATTCCATAGATTATAAATACGATATCGGTTTTGGTGCTGCCATCGAAAAGGAGTATTATTTGACCGATAAGTTTGTATTCATGGTTAATGGCGGACTGCAAATGTATCATTCCTCAGGCGATGTAATGAATTTTTCGCGCCGAATACTGGCCTTGCAGGCAAAAGCCGGAGCAGCTTACTACTTTTTACCAAAAACAGCCATTTATGGAGGTCCGGTAGTGTTTTACAGTTTAGTAAACCAATATAAAGGTGGTTTAGCCTCTGGTTGGAAAAAGGATAAAGGCGATCAAGTATCAGGAATTGGAGCTTTTGCAGGATTGTCTTTTTACATCAACAGTTGGTTTACCTGGCGCCTTACCCATCATTATACATCAAAGATTCAAAGTACCCAAATTTCGCTTGTTATTACTCCGTCAGCAATGGGGAAATAAATCTACTGCAAAGTAATTCGCCCAATTCTCTTCGTTAATTGTTTGTTAAGGTTTGTTGAGTTGAGTGCTTGTCTGTTTTTTATTTTACATATTTGAGAAGATGGGTGAAATGAAATAAAACCAGGTTGCCTTAACGCTTAGAAATAATGTTGTATAAATATTTTTGCTTTTATAGCAAATTCAGTCTGAAAAATCGATAGTTTATGAAGAAGAAGGGAATTATTCTAGGGGCACTAATAATTGCAATGATAACGGGAATGGGACAGGATCGAAAACCGGTTGAAGAAGAATACAGCAGAAGTGCAGTTACTTTAATGCTGTTGGATTATAACGGAGGTAAATATAGGCAGCAACTGCGACGCGAGTTTGAAAAACATGGTGTCCCTGAAAAATTTGATGCCAATTCAATTGGTAAGAAAATTATTGCTACAAATTTAGCGGAAGGTGCAGGGAACGCTGACAAAATTAGGACGCTAATCTCGCAACTAAACCAAAAGAGAATTGGTAATGCAATAATCGCCAAGTGGTTTAATCGCCAGGAAGATGGAACAATGAATATGGATATTATCCATGAACGGGGCTTGTATAATGCTGTTGATACCGATGTACGAAAAGCGGAAGCTTCCAAACGCGGCCGCGCCATGCTCATGGATATGGGGCTCGATCTACTAAGCAAAACATACATTGTAGTTGTCGATTTTGATCGTATACGTAGTGCCGACGATCTGAAAATTAATGACCAGCATGGGTGGCAATCCGGTCTTAACGTATTTTTATTTCGAGTAAAATACAATAGCGATGTGCAAGCCGAACTATTTAACGAAATGTGGATCTATAACGACGACGACTCCGAAACCAAAGAGACCAAAAAAGCCAAATTTGAATCCTTCACTTTCGAAGTTGAATATGTTGCTACCGAATCAAACCCAATTCCCTTGAGGCGAATGCAATATAATTCCGATACCCAGATAGGGCAGTTCTTGCCCCAGAAATCCAATGAGGAACTGTTTGTTGAGTTTGTGGACAAAGGGCATCAACGCGCATTTTTTCTACTAGAGCAAAAATACGAAGACTTTCGGGTTAAAATTCCCTTATACGAAAGACGTCCGTTAAAGGCTAAAGTTGGTAAGAAAGAGGGGTTGAGAGTCGATCATCGGTATTTTGTTTACGAATATATTTACAATGAAAAAACAAATGAATCTGAGCCAAAGCGCAAGGGGGTAGTTCGTGCCAAAAAGGTTGTCGATAACCGGAAAATGGCCACAGGAGAGTCAAAGGCATCGCGGTTTTATCAAATTACAGGTGGCAAACTTCAAAAAGGAATGCTGCTTCAGCAGCGCATGGACTGGGGAATAGGACTTCAAGGCCGATTTGGCATTGGCGAAATTGGTGGTGTCGGTTTAAAAGCGTCCTACAATACCGGTACTATTATCGGTATTCCACAATTAAAACTTTACGGGTACTTTGCCAATCAAAATAAGAGCTATCGTATTAATAAAGATTTGCAAGATGTGAACTTTTTGCGTCTGGGAGGTGGTTTATCTAAAGGGTATTACTTTGCACGGCGGTTTAGCATTGAACCATTTATTGGGGGTGCTATGGAAACAGGAACCGCAAGTAACTTAACGTATGACGATTTAAACAATCTAGGCGTGGCTGTTCCTTCCGAAAGCGAAGGCACCGATAGCTTTAGTGCCAGTGTAATTATGTTCGATTTTGGAATAGATCTGGGCATGCATGTTACCTACTGGATGAAGCTGATGGCGGGTGTAGAATACCACTCCTGCATTTCTAATGCCTATGATGACGACGGAAACGATATCGTTTTTAGTGGCGTTGGTTCTGAATATGATAATATTTTTGATGGGCGCCAAGGCTATACGATAAACCTTGGATTGTATCTTGAGTTTTAGATTAGACTCATAGATATTCTAAAAAAAAATGTAAATTTACGTGGATAAAAAAAACATATGTTAACCTATGCTTTTTACTTTAATAATGAATCTTATTAATTAATTTCTGTGGAAATTGAGGACAACATAAACTGATGATTTGTTCTTGTTTTACACATAATACTAAATTTATGCATATGAATAAAATTTTCAAATTGAGCGCAGTCTTGTTTTTGGCTGTGCTAACTAGTGTTCCATTGCGAGCACAGGAGGCTGAAGGAGAGTCTGAAGCGGTTTATCGTCGTAGCTCCTTGTACCCTGTTCTTTTAGAAACGAATCCCGTTTTTGATGATGAGGATGTGGCAGAATTAAATAAACTTGTGATGGGATCTTATGGTAAAGCACCTTTTCCAGACAAGTATAACGACCATCGGTTAGAGCATGTGAGTTTTAAACTTACTGATTATGTCAATGTGTCTTCCGAAGACTTGAAAGACGATGATGGTGATGACCAGAAGGGCCGAAAAAAAGATCAAATTTACATTCAGGCTTCCGAAAAGTTCTTGCAAGAGAAGGATGTTGCACGCGGATTAGTAGCTAAATGGTTTAATCGTCAGGAAGACGGAACGTTCGATATGAGTATGATTCATGAACGTGGATCGTACGACGCAAGTGCCATGCAAGTTCAACTTGCCACCGGTTCAATTCGCGGAATGGCTATGCTCAAAGATGCAGGTGAAGAGCTGATCAAAAATACATTTGTTGTTGTCAATCGGATGAAATTTGTGAAGAATGAACCCATTGCCCGCGCTATCCGGGACATATCTTATGCTACTGCCAATCAGTTGGCAAACGAAATAGCCAAAGTTGCCACTAAAGCTGCTGCTGATGCGTTATACAACACAACAAAAGATGGCTATTCTGTTTGGACGGTTTCGTATTTATACCAACTCGAATGGAATGACGATATCACAAACCAGTTTTACATGGATATGTGGATGGACTCAACAAGTATCAGTGAAGAACGGAAAGTACTATTCGACACAACCGATATTTTCAAACTGAGCTTTGTAGGTTACGAAAAATCGAAGTCGCTTGTGCTCTTTAGTGTTGGTCGGTCGAAAGAAGAAATTATTCAGGTGGCCACTATCCGGAATATCGATCGTACATACGTAAAACTACAGAAATCATATGATGTGTTCAAAACCAAAACACCAATTGTGTCGACTGATCCCATTTTAGCGAAAATCGGAATGAAAGAAGGTGTTGAAAAACGCGACAAATTCGAAGTGTTAGAAATGGTTGTAGATAAAGACGGAATGACAAAATATGAAGTAGTTGGCACAGTGAAAGTGAAGAAAAAAGATGATATTTGGGACAATCGATACGATTTATCTACTGAAGATGTTGATGGAGGTACAGAAGAAGAGTTAAAAGGAACCGTATTTAAAGGGGGTAGGAAAATTATGTCTGGAATGTTACTCCGTCAGGTTAAGTAAGTTAGAGGTTGTTTGAAATTAATAATTTGTTAATATTTTTCTAAACCTTGAATTTATACAACAAATAAAATATTATTACAAGTTAAATCAATCCTGAAAGGAGAGTGGGAATATGGGAATTTGGTTCTATTAAATGCTTTTCTAACAGGATAAAAAAGTAAAATTAAATGAGAAAATTACTAAAAATTACTGCAATTGCAGTCTTAACAATCGGATTGTTTGGTTGTGCTGCAAAAAAAGAGACGGTGATTACCTATGGTAGTCAACACAATGTTGACGCTGAAATTATCAGCGTTGGTAACGATGGAACAAAAATGATTAAGGCCTGGGGCTTTGGTAAAACACCCGAATTAGCTCTTATTCATGCAAAACGGAATGCCGTTATAGCTGCCGTTTCTCACGGATTTCCAGCCGGAGGTGGTTCCGGAAAAGTAGGGCCTATTGTAAAAGAGGATGGTGCTGACACCAAACACAAAGTATTCTTTGATGAGTTTTACAAAGATGGGGGTAAATGGCTTCAGTACGTAAATTCGAAAAATGTAGGCATGCCTTCTGGTAGCGATCGTTTAAAACTAGAGGACGGCTACAAAGTGGCCGCATCTGTGTCCATTGAATTCGATGCTTTGCGTAAATACCTGGAAGATAAAGGTGTAGCTAGAAAACTTGATGCAGGTTTTTAATAAATTCAAATTAGAACCAACATTCAGGTGTTGGTTCTCTTATATTCTTTAATATGCCAGTGGTTTTGTATGAATTGCGTATAAATCCTGTGGCACAAAACCAAAAAACAATATGAAAAAAATTATCACAATTGTGTTATCGATGTTGGTGACTATAGCTGTTTTTGGACAAGCAAAAAAACCAACAATTATGGTAGTTCCATCTGATCAATATTGTATTTCAAGAGGATACAAATTAGAGTTTGACGATATGGGTACCAAAAAAGTACTGCCCGACTATAAAGCGGCATTACAAGATGACAGCGACTTGCGCCTGGTAATCTCTAAAATGAGTGGAATTATGGCCGACCGAGGCTTCCCGCTCAAAGATTTGGAGCAAATGATGAAAAAGCTGGAAAATGAACGTGCTCAAAAAAATATGACTACCAGTGCAAGTACCGGAATGGGTTTGTCTGAATCGCCAATCGATATGTTATTGAGAACTGCAAGGGCTGATATTATTATGGATTTGAGCTTTGAAGTAAAAAAACAAGGCCCTCGCAGCTATATAACCTACATATTGAACGGATTAGACGCTTATACCTCAAAAAACGTTGCCTCTTCTTCAGGTGCAGGAAATCCTTCATCTGCAGCATCGGTTGATGTGCTTTTAGAAGAAGCTGTTTTGGCTCGTATGGACGAATTTAACGATCGTCTGATGGCACATTTTACTGACATGTTCGAAAAGGGACGCGAAGTTACCATTCAGGTTCTGGTAAGTGATGGATCAATGACAAATCTGGAGTCGGAGGCTGAGTGGAAAGGACGAACTGGTGAGCTACGCCAAATCATCAACGCGTGGTTTATTATGAATACTGTTGAAAAACGATTTTCAAGAGAGGTTAGCACTGCTAATCAGTTAGTAATGGAGCAAGTTCGCATCGATATGTTTGTGGAAGATCCATGGACTGGCGAAAAAGTTGGACAAGACACAGAAACATTTGCTCAAAAGTTAAGAACTTTCCTTACCGACGAGCTATCTATTGGAGAAACGGTACAAGTTGCTCCTAAAGGCCTTGGCGAAGCTTGGCTGATTCTGGGAGGAAAATAATCATTAAAAACCAATGCTATGATAAAGAAAATAATTATTCTAATGATTGGCGTATTGCTTGTGTTGCCACATTTGCAAGCACAAAATTCGCTGGGGAAATCTGACGATTTAGCACGCATTTCCTTAACGCCAATTATTCCTGATGAATTGCAAACCGTTCCTGTTTATGCGAAAAAGCTGCTTAAAAATAAGCTACAGCAAGTTGCCACAATGAACGGACTTGGCGGTGGAGCTAATCCACGATTTATTATTACTGCCGATGTAGATGTTTTAACCAAGGATATTACACCGACCACTCCCATTATGACTGCCGTTACGTTGCAGGTGAACTTTTATGTAGCTGATGTGGTGGCGCAAAAAGTTTTTTCTTCAGCAATGATCGAAGTAAAAGGAGTAGGAAGTAATGAAAATAAAGCCTACATATCAGGAATTAAGCGAATTGCGCCTAAAAACCCGCAATTGCGTTATTTAATTGAGAGTGGAAAAGAGAAAATTATTGAGTATTATAATTCTCAGTGCGACGTTATTATTCAAGAAGCTCAAACAAAAGCTTCCATGAAGGAGTTTGAAAAAGCCATGCACACACTTACTACCATTCCCGAGGTTTGCAGAGAATGCTACGATAAAGCGATGAATCTTGTTCCCGATATTTATCAGGAATTTATGGACGATAAGTGCCAGAAAGATTTAGCTAAAGCACAAGCAGCTTACGGAAAGAAAGATATTGAAGAAACCATGAAATACCTTTCTGAAATAACTCCCGAAAGTAAGTGTTACGATGATGCACAAACCCTCTATGGCGAAGCAGAATCATTCTATTGTAAAGAAGCATTAGGTGCGGCACAAGGGTACTGGGCAAGCCAGAATGCCGATAAAGCCGCCGAAGCTCTGTCTAAAGTCTCTTCAGACTGCGATAACTACGCCGAAGCCCAGAAGCTGTCTGCTGAAATTCGTAAAAAATTGAAAGACGATGAGCAGCGCGAATGGGACAATAAAGTGAAAGAGCAGGATCGGAAGTATACACTTGCTGAGAAAAGAATAGATAGTGATACAGAAGTAAAGAAACAGCAAATTGAAGCAGCACAAAACATAGCTGTTGAGTCAATTAATTCTGGAAATCCGTATACATCTTACTACTCAAACTTAATGTGGATTTTCCGTTAGTAACTAACATACAATCATAAAAAGAGCCGCCTAATAAGCGGCTTTTTTTGTGTGCATCGGTTTAAGATGGAAAATTAGCTAATTGAGTTGGGCTTAAATAAAATAGGAGGGAATAAAATGGATTTGCTCCTATTTTATTCCCTCCTACTGGATTGTGAAATATGTAAATTTATAGCGATTGAAGTTCGCTATTGATTTTGTCTGCTTTTTCTTCCATTTCAAGGTTTTTGTATACCGACAGCAAGAGATTAAGCACTTGTTCTTCTTTCGCATTTGCATCGTATGCTTTTTCAAAACTCTCTAAGGCTTTTTCAAACTTTTTATTAGCTCTTTCTAATTCTGCCATGTACTTGTCTGTATCCGACTCGCGATACTGTTCGGCATCTTTAATAATGTTTGCTGCCTCATTGTACGGCTCAGTGCCTTTTTTCAAATAGGCAACGGCTAGTTTGTTACCAATTTTGCTGTACCCAGGATAGGCTTCGTGGCCTTTCACAAGCGTGGCAAAATACGCGTCGTCGTTACCCTGTTTATCGTGAGCCAGTGCCTGAATGTAATAGCAAAGGTGCGATTTTTCGTGCCCCAGTTCAATGGCTTTTTCCGCAAAAGGAATAATTTTTTAGTAGTTCTTCGCTTTGTAAGCAGCTATTGTAGCATTATAAAAAATAGACGTATCGATTGTGCCTTCGCTTTTGTATGCTTCAATAGCACGTGAATAGTCCAATACCGCTTTCGGATAATTTTTCGACTTGTAGGCTTCATCGCCTTGTTTTTTTAGCTCTTTACCTGTCTGCGCATTTACAGTAAGTCCTGCTACTAAAAGGGCTAGAATTAATGTGAGATTTTTCATTTTTTGTGGAATTTAGGTTGAATTTATTTTAATTAATTTTTTTCTGACGCAAAAAAAGCATTTTGATTTCTAATCATCAAAAATGATGCTGCTTTAATCCCTAACGAATAATAAATTAGATTATTATGCTTTTGAAACGGGCATGAAAAAAACGGAACAACCGTTCCGTTTTTCATTTGCAGTAGTTTGGTTAGTGTAATATTGGCGGTTTTGTTTGTCCGCCTCTAATTGTAAAAAAAAATTATTCGGGTACTACAATTGCAGTTCTAACGGAGTCCACCACATGTGTTAATTTTGTTATATGCGTTTTATCGTGGTAAACATTTGTTTTTGCTTTAAGTATGGTTTTACTATCACCTTCAGAGGTAACGGATTCGATATCAGAACTTACAATTTTGAAATCCTCAAAGGCCTCCTCAATTTGTAAAAGGTTAACGAGGGCTTTGTTTACTTTTTCATCCTGATTATAACTCTTTAGGAGTTGTGTTAACGATTGTAGTGAAATTTTTTGATCGATGATGCGATCGACAATTTCTTCGTTTTCCGGACTTATTCTTGCATGCTGAGTGGCCAGGTAAAGACCTTCTATCCAGCCTCCTGCAATGATGAGTGCCGCTGCTTCCGGACGTCCGTTCTCTTTCAAAAAGCTATCGCTGTTCATAAACGTTGCCGAAATAATGTCCATTATCGAATCGCGATTGTTAATATTGTTTTCTAATCGCTCAATAGTAGCCTGATCTATAGCATCTAAAATCCCCAGCGACTCTGCAATGTTTTTTGCTGTGGCCATATATTTTATCGACGTTTGCGACTGGTTGAAAATACTGGCGTAGCTAATATCGGCCGTGTAAACCCCCAGGTTCATGGCCAGATTATAGGTGCTAATGTATTTTGTCTGATTTTTAAGTGGATTCAGCAAGTCAGGTGCATAGCTAACGCCACTGCGTTTTATGAGCATCGCTGTTTCAATTGGCGAAGGTAGGGAGTAAAACACCTGCTTTGCCTTGTTAAAATCCTTTTTTAACTGCTTGCTTTTCTCTTTGCTCTGGTCGGCTAGGTTTTTTTCTATCTTCTTTGACTTGTCTTGCGAACAACTTGTTGAAACCAGTAATGCGCCTATTACGAAAATTGATAGTAACTTAACTATTTTTGACATACGGATGTTTCATTAATATTTTTTGTAAAATTAAGTAATTTGTCTGAAATATAAAACAAGTAATTCGTTTATGCAAGAATGATAAATATATTATTTTTGTAAAAAATGATAATATGCAAAAAAAGAAAGTAAAGACCGAAATTGTTGAGGCGTTATATTCAACCGCCATCGAAACGCAAGTTAGTGCTATTGAGCAGGTTAGAAAGGATGGTTTTGCAGAGTACCTGCCAATATTAGCCGAAGTGTATGCCACTTCTAAAAATGATGAAGTCAAGAGTAACGTTGCCGCGGTTTTTCAAGATCTTAAAGATACGAAAAGTGCCACTATGATTGTTTCATTGCTCGAAAATACTTCAAGCAACGAATTACGAACCATGCTACTCACAGCATGTTGGTCATCGGGGATCGATTATAGTAAATACCTCGATACTTTTGTTAGTCTGGCCATTAAGCACGATTATCTTATGGCTTTTGAAGCCTTAACCGTGATTGAAAATTTTGAAACCACACCGGTGAAAGAACCAGTTCTAGAAGCTATATCGAGGCTTAAAAATACGGCAATTGAAGATAAAACGCCTAAAAAGGATATTTTGGTCGATATGGTCAACGTACTCAATCATTATGTCGAACAGTTAGAGCAGTAGTGTTTTTCGTCGTTCGTGCTTCAAAATACACTGGTTTGCGAAATAAATGTTGTATATTCCATCCATAATATAAATAAGAAAATATGAGAAAAAATACGATTGCATATTCGGCCAAACTGTTTGTTGGACTCGGCTTAATGCTATTTTTATTTTCCTCTTGTGGGTATTTTTGGAAAGCCCTCGTGTATCAACAAGTTGATATTGACGATTACAAAATTTTCGATAATAATGTTGTAGAAGCAGGAGAGTATCATCCATGGCCAATGGCACCAGATTACAATAACCATGTGTTGGCTGACAGTGCGAAAAAGTATTTTGCCGAACTACAGTCTGTTGCATACCTTGTGGTGCAAAATAACGAGATTGTTTTTGAGAATTACTGGGATGAATATTCCGATAGCGCTCTAAGTAACTCCTTTTCTGCTGCTAAAAGTATTGTGAGTTTGCTCGTTGGAGCCGCCATTGATGAGGGGAAAATAACGTCTGTAGACGATCCGGTGAGTAAATATGTAAAAGAATTTGATAATGAAACAAATCGTGATTTGCGTATTCGCGATGTTTTAACCATGAGTTCGGGCCTTAACTGGCACGAGGCTTATGCCAATCCGTGGAGCAAAACTACTCGTGCTTATTATGGTACAAAACTCGAAAAAATGATTCTGAAACTAAAAGTGAAAGATCAGCCGGGTGAGAACTATCATTACTTTAGTGGCGACACCGAATTGTTGGCCATTATTCTTCGGCGTGCTACCGGAAAAACACTTGCTGAGTACGCCTCAGAAAAATTATGGACTAAGATTGGTGCGCATCACGATGCTTTGTGGAGTGTCGACCATAAGGGCGGAATTGAGAAGGCTTACTGTTGTTTTAACTCCAATGCACGCGATTTTGCACGTTTAGGCCAATTAGTTTTGAATAAGGGACGTTGGAATGGTACACAAGTTATTTCCGGGAAATGGATAGAAGAGTCGTTAAAACCTGCTTCCCATTTGGTTGATAAAAATACCGGCAAACCTGTCAATTTTTATGGGTATCAGTGGTGGATGCTTAAACGTAACGGTTTGTCTGTTTTTTATGCACGTGGATTAGCCGGTCAGTACATTTTTATTATTCCTGCGAAAAACATGGTAATAGTACGCCTGGGACATAAACGGAGCAAGGAGCGAATCGATAATTTACCATCCGATATTTATAACTGGATTGACTTTGGGCTTGCCATTGAAGAATCGCGCAAATAGAGGTGGCTGGTAATCGCCTGTCATTTATACGAATTTGATGAGGATTGATGAAAGATTTACAAACAATCTTCCATCAATCGCTCTTCAAAGTAACGTTATGTTAGAAATGACGGATAAGTTGCAAATGTTTTCGTTTTTAGCCAGTTAAATGTGCACTGTGCAGCATTTTGCAAGTGTTTTTATTGCAGCCATCCAAATTTCAGCGTGATGGATGCTGCAGGCTTCGATAAAGCCTTCGGTTTGTAGTATGGCAAGTCAAAGTCGGCATAAAGCGGCCATGCTAGCCCGGCAGCGATGCCCACAATGCGATTAACTCGAAATTCATATTCGAGTGTTGGACGAACATATGAAATATTGTCGAAATATGATTCGTAGGCGTTACGCAGCAGATAAGCTCTTCCGAATCCTGCGAAAGCAGATGCAGAAATGTGGTGCTTTTTATTGATGGGAATACTATATCCCAGCCATAGTCCGCCGCTGCTTATTTCAAAGTAGTGTTTTTGCAACAAGTCCTCTTTTGGGCTTAGGTTCGAAACGGTTCCCTCTCCAAATCCGCCCACCATAAACCGATGGTTCAAAATTACTCCTCCACCACCACCAACGGTTACAAAGGCGTTATTGTCAATTTGTCCGATTGTGATTATTGGACCACCAAAGCCACCTGTGGGCTCTATTTGTGCCTTCAGGCAAATGCTTGATGCAAGAATGATTATTACTGTAAGGGTTTTCATTTTTTTGGTTTTAAGGTTTTTTAATAAGGGTGCGTTTGGGTTTTTTTGAGCTACTTTTTTAAGTACTGCTGAATGTTGCGAACATATTCTTCAAATGCCAAAAGGCCTTTTTCGGTTATGTCTGCCTTTGTAAGCGGATAATTATTCTTAAATGATTTCGAAATTTTTAAATATCCGGCGTTCTCGAGTTTTTTGAGTTGTACACTCAGGTTTCCGGCTGTGGCATTGGTTTCGGACTTGATATCGTTAAATTCCATTTTTCCATTTTTCACCAGTAACGATATTACGGCAAGTCGAAGTTGTGAATGAAGAAGAGGATTCAGATCATTAAACATTTTTCTCGCTGAATTTGGCTTTTAATACATATCCCGGAATTAAATCAGAAACTGTAACAGCCATAATTGAGTACAATCCCCAATAGGCAGGAGAAGTGAATAAACTGGCAAATGCTAAAGCGTTACAAATAAATCCGCCGATAATCATTAACGGGAAACGTAATAGTGCTCCCGACACCACAGTGGCCACACCTATAAAGGCTAAAATAATGAACAGCAACCATTGGCCAGCCATTTGTGGAAAGAAAAATGAAACAATAAAAATATTTAAACTTGCTGCTATCCATGTGTAAGCCATTATTTTACCCGATAATGGATAGGTTTGTCTGTTTTTGCTTTTGCTATAGTAAATTCCAGTGTATACTCCTCCCAAAATCATTAAGAACCAGGCATAATAATGGTGTTGAACGTTCATGTAAAAGAGCAGGTACTGTAACGATGCGGCAAATATTACCAGCCATCCCCACATGCGGTAAATGAATCCATTTTCGCTGAAACGCATTTTCTCAGTTTCAATAATTGATTGAATTATCCCAATACTCTCTTCGGCACTCATTGGTTTAGTTGTCATAATTTTATGTTTTAAAGTTTAGTATTCGACAAATATAAAGTAGTTTATAATATAAACCAAACTATTTTGTAAATTAATTTTACGTGTTGTATTGTCTGATATAATCAAAATTTTTTTTTCTAACTTAATTAAATGAATACCAAAGGGATTGCACGACGAACAATTTGTTGTACTTTTGCATTAACAAATGTCACTCTTTATCTTTAAACAAGATGTGTGATATCTTTTTAGTAAGAAAACTCAAATGGCTATGAGAAAAATTAAGATTTTTTTGGTTGACGATCATAAGTTGCTGCTTGGCAGTATGAAAATAATGCTTTCGAAAGAAGAGCGGTTTTCTGTGGTGGGAGAGGCGTATAATGGACTCGATTTTATTGAGCTTTTGCCCGATCTGGATGTCGATTTAGTGCTTATGGATATCGATATGCCAGGACTCAATGGCATCGATGCGGCAAAGGAGGCGTTTAAAATACGACCTTCCCTTAAGATTATTACTGTCTCGATGTTCGATGATTTTGATAATTACAACAAAGTAATTGAAGCCGGAGTGCATGGATTTGTTGTTAAATCGGCGCACAAAGAAGAATTACTTGATGCTATTGATGTAGTGATGGCTAACGATAAGTACTTTTCATCGCAATTGCTCGAAAATGCCATTGAATACATGGCATCGCGCAAAGATAAAAGCATTGTGAAGTTTTTGTTAAGTCAGCGGGAACACGAGGTTTTGGATTTAATTTGCGTTGGTATGTCGAGCAACGAAATTGGCGAAGAATTAGGAATAAGTCCCCGAACAGTAGAGAAACACCGCGATTCGCTACTTAGGAAAACAAAGTCGAAAAATTCAGTAACACTTGCAGTATTTGCTGTTCAGTACGGTTTGGTGAAGCGGTAGTGAATGCATGCTAGCGGGACAAACCATTTTATTGTCATTTAAACATAATCTCTAATTGCTATCGACACGTTCTGCCCGAAGTACCATTTTATTTTGTTGGAGTTGTTGCAAAATGTAGCTTAAATGCTGATTGTCGCGTACGCTAAATGTAATCATGGCAATGTAAATACCATCGTGTGCCGTAATGTTCATGGCTTCCATGTTGATATTCATCTCGTCGGAAAATACTTTTGAAATTTGGTTAAGAACGCCTTTTCGATCAATTCCTACCACACGCACGTCGGTCATAAATTGCTTTTCGCGAGAGGCATCGTTCCAAAGTACTTTGATGATTCTGTACGGATATCTTTCTTTTAGTTCCGTAGCATTGGGGCACGAGGTACGGTGCACAACAATACCTTTGGAAACCGATACAAACCCAAAAACTTTGTCGCCAAGCACCGGACTGCAGCAGTTAGCCAGTTTGTAGTTAACTTGGTTAATGTTACTTTCATCGTCTATAAGTAGGTAGTCGTCTGATTTTTGTTTTGAAGATCCGGAGCGAGCAATAATTTCTTCAGGCGTGGTTTCGTGTTCTTCGGGCTGTTCAAGGCAAACCGATCGAATCGTATTAAAGTCGATAGTATCGTGAGCAAATGCCACATAGAGATCCACTGCAGAGCTCATTTTAAAGTGTTTCAGCAGTTTAATAATGTAGTCTTCGTTTTCTTGCAAGTTCAAGCTGCGTAATTTGCGCTGCAACTCTTCTTTTCCAATATCGGCCTCTTTGTACCGATGCTCGCGTAGCGCCCGTTTAATGCGGTTTTTAACTCGCGATGAAACGGCAATGCTCAGCCAGCTCTCATTGGGCTTTTGTTTTTTCGATGTGATAATTTCCACCGTGTCTCCATTCGATAGTGTATGGCGAATGGGGACAATTTTACCGTTGATGCGTGCACCGGTGCATTGGTAGCCTACTTTACTGTGAATGCTGTAAGCAAAATCAATGATTGTTGCTCCGCGTGGCAGTTTTTTTATTTCGCCCCCGGGCGTAAATACGAAAACGTTTGGTGAAAACTCGCGTGGCTGGGTTTCTTCAAATACATCTTCATCGCTTTTGTCGGGCGATTCTAGTATTTCCCGCACTTTAACCAGCCATTCATCGTTCCGTATGTTGGAGCCCTTTTCCTTGTATTTCCAGTGGGCAGCTTGTCCGCGCTCAGCATTATCGTCCATGCGTTGAGTGCGAATTTGCACTTCTACCCAACGGCTTTCGGGGCCTTTTACAGTTGTGTGTAACGATTCGTAACCGGTTGTTTTGGGTGCCGAAATCCAGTCGCGCAAACGTTTGGGGTTCGGCCGGTAGAGGTTCGATACCACAGAATAAACATTCCAGCACTCGGCTTTTTCTTTCTCCCTCGGTAAATCTTGTAAAATGATGCGGACAGCAAAAAAATCGTACACCTCGTCGAAGGCCACACTTTGTTTTTCCATTTTTCGCCAAATGGAGTAAACACTTTTCACTCTCCCTTTCATGCTGTATTTTAACCCCAGAGCATCGAGTTCTTTTTTTATCGGATGTGTAAACGTATCGATGTATGCATCCAGTCTCAAGCTACTTTCTTCAATGTTTCGCAGAATGTTGCGGTATGCGCCTGGTTTGGTTTGTTGCAACCAGAACTCTTCCATTTCCGTTTTTACGTTGTAGAGTCCTAAGCGATGGGCAATTGGTGCATAAAGAGCTCCAATTTCTTCAGCCAGTGATTGCTGCTTGTCTATAGGAAAACTTGATATATCGCGTATGTTTTGCAGGCGGTCTGCCAATTTGAGCAGAATAATGCGTACGTCGGTTACAATATTGAGAATTAAATTGATGTAATTCTGGTTTTGTAAGGTAATATTATGCGTGTAGAGCCCCGAAATTTTGTGTAATCCACGTATTATTTCGAGAACTTTATTGCCAAACTGCGCCTGTATATCCGATTCGTTAAAGTGCTTAAAGTCGTATAGATCGTGTAAAATGGAACTGATTACCGCGTTTCGCGCTAAGCCCAATTCATTTATGGCAATAGTAGCAACTCGCAGTGGGTGCGAAATGTAGCGCTCGCCCGACTTTCTGTACTGGTCGGTATAGTACCTTTCGGCAAATACAATGGCATTTTTTACTTCTTCTGTTTCGCTATTACTAAGATGTTTGTGTGCCGCTGTAAGTAATGCCTCTTTTAGTTCGTCGGGTGTTGCTGTGTTTGTTTTACTGATCATAAAACATGTGTTTTTACTGTTTGATCTCCGGTATAAGTTCAACAATGGCCTCATAAACGCCACAATGCTGGTTCGATCCTACTTTTGGGTAAATGTCCAATAAATCGGGGTGGGCATTGGCCACCACCCGCGGATGCCCCACGGCTTGCAAGAAATCAATATCGTTATAATCGTTGCCAATTCCTAAAATTTCTTCCGGTGAAATGCTGTGCTGCTTTTTAAGGAATTGAATTGCAGCCAGCTTGCTGATGTGTTCGGGAAAAACCTCAATCCACATGGCTTTATTGTCGAACGGCGACGTGGTTCTCACCAATTTTACATTATCGAAATCAGCAATAAGCTGTTCGTATTTTTCCACATTGGTTTCCATAATGGTTAAAATTTGGCATGCATTTTCCAGTTCGAATAGTGCCGGATTGAATGGTTCGCCGTAATCGCGGTAGAAGTTTACAAAGTGATTGAAATGATGATTATCGCTGTTGTGTCGGTGGTAATAAAACTTATAATTTTCGGGAATGGGGTGATGAATAGTAAAATCGAAGCGCTCTGCCATAAACCGATCCACAATTTTATCTACAGTTGATCGGTTGAGCTCGCTTTGTTGAACAATTTTTTTCTTCTTCCAGTCATAAATGCCACTTCCGGTAGAAAAAACAAGATAATCGAACGGAAAGTCTGGCTCCAGTACTTCTTGCGAAATGCGCAAATTGCGGCCGGTTGCTGCCACGCGCACTATTCCAAGTTCTCCGAGCTTTTCTAAGGCAAATCGGTCAAGTTGCCCAACTTGCTTATTGTCGGTGAGTAATGTGCCATCTAAATCTGTTACAATTGCCCTTATTTTTCCATGCATCATAAGCTCTTAATAAATCGTATTTTTCATCAGGTAATTTGTAACGTAGTCGTGCACACCCTCTTCAAGTGTGTAGAAGGGTTTGTTGTATCCTATAGCGTGGAGCTTGGCCATATTGGCCTCTGTAAAGTATTGGTATTTATCTCTGATGTCCTCTGGAGTAGGAATAAACGAAATGTTTGGCTCCAGTTCCATGGCCTTAAATGTGTTTTTTGCCAAATCGAGGAACGTACGCCCTTTTCCGGTTCCTACGTTATAAATGCCACTGTTTTTGCGTGTTTCCATCAAAAACAGCATGATTTTCGATAAATCTTTTACGTACACAAAGTCACGTGTTTGTCCACCATCCGGAAAATCGGGGTGGTGCGATTGAAACAGCTTCATGCTACCTGTGGCTTTTATTTGGTTGTAGGTATGTAAAATTACCGATGCCATTCGTCCTTTATGGTATTCGTTGGGGCCATAAACGTTGAAAAATTTTAATCCTGCCCAAAAAAATGGTTGTTCTGCCTGTTGGAGAGTCCATTTATCAAAATCATTTTTCGACTCTCCGTAAAGGTTGAGCGGATGCAACTTCTCAATAAGGGCGTGGTCGTCGTTGTAGCCGAATTCACCCATTCCGTAAGTAGCAGCACTCGATGCGTAAACTAGTGGAATGCCGTATGCAACACATTTTTTCCACATCGTTTTGCTGTAATTCAGGTTCAGCTCATCATAAACCTCTTTTGGGAATCCGGTGGTAGCCGACCGTGCGCCCATGTGAAAAATGAATTGAACCTGTTTATGATTTTCGTCTAGCCATTCGAAAAAGCGAAGCCTGTCTACTCGCTTTAGAACTTGCTTGTTGGAAAGGTTTTTATTTTTTTCTTCGTTAGAAAATTCATCAACAGCCACTATATCTTTATAGCCTTCTTTGTTTAACTTGCCTACTAAGTTGCTGCCTATCATTCCGGCAGCTCCGGTTACTACTATCCTATTGTTGAGTTTTTTACAAAATTAACATTTTTTGGCAGATTAGAGCCCCTGAAAAGGTGGCTCCAATTTTATTCGAAAGGAATTAAGAGCTAAATTTCGTAAACATTTTATTTTTTTCTTGCATATTTTGAATCAAATTATTATTCGGGTGGCTTTTACATTCAAACAAGCAATGAATCACATAAATAAATATTACTTTTGCCCAGAATTAAAAAAAAAGAGAAGTAATGGGATTACAGTGTGGAATTGTTGGGTTGCCAAATGTGGGTAAGTCAACGCTATTTAACTGCCTTTCAAATGCGCGCGCGCAGGCTGCAAATTTCCCTTTTTGCACTATCGAGCCAAATGTGGGAGTAATAAACGTGCCTGATGATCGCTTGATTGAGTTGGAAGCAATCGATCAGCCCGAAAAAGTGGTTCCGGCCACCATGGAGTTTGTCGATATTGCCGGATTGGTAAAAGGAGCAAGTAAAGGCGAAGGCCTTGGCAATAAGTTTTTGGCCAATATTCGCGAAACAAACGCCATTATTCATATTTTACGCTGTTTCGAAGATGATAATGTTACGCATGTCGATGGATCCATCAATCCCGTTCGCGATAAAGAAACCATTGATACAGAGCTGCAGCTGAAGGATTTGGAGACCGTTGAAACGCGTATCGATAAAATTGCTAAAAAAGCCAAAACAGGTGCCGATAAGCAAGCAATCAAAACGCTTGAAATATTAGAACGGTACAAATCAACGTTGGAAAAGGGGCAGGCCGGCAGAGTTGTGGAGTTGACAGATAACGAACGCGAACTTGTTAACGATTTGCATCTCCTTACCACAAAGCCAGTGCTTTATGTGTGTAATGTAAAAGATAATGAGCTGAAAACAGGCAACAAACACGTAGAGGCCGTTAAAGAAGCTATTAAAGGCGAAAATGCCGAACTTATTCTCATTGCTGCTGCGGCTGAGGCCGATATAGCCGAACTTGAAAGTTACGAGGAACGTAAAATGTTTCTTGAAGATATGGGATTGGAAGAGCCCGGGGTAAATAAACTGATAAAAGCAGCATATAAACTACTCGACTTGCAAACGTTCTTTACCACCGGAAAAGACGAGGCACGAGCATGGACTTTTAAAAAGAATACCAAAGCGCCGCAGGCAGCAGGCGTAATACACACCGATTTTGAACGTGGGTTTATCAAAGCCGAAGTCATAAAATATGCCGAATACACCAAATTGCGATCTGAACAAGCTTGTCGCGAAGCCGGAAGAATTGCTATCGAAGGAAAAGAATATGTTGTGCAAGATGGCGATATTATTCATTTCCGATTTAATGTTTAAAAAAAGAGACTAACCCAACTATGCTCAAACAAATTGCCTTTCTATTATTGTTCTTGATTAATTCTTTTGCCTTTTCGCAACAAATGCCCAAGGTTCCCGGCGACAAGCCTAAATTGATCGTTATTGCCGTGGTCGACCAAATGCGGTTCGATTATCTTTATCGCTTTGCCGACAATTTTTCTGATGGCGGGTTCAATAAATTACTCAACGAAGGAACTGTGTGTAAAAATGCCCAGCATAATTACATGCTAACGCAACGTATTCCCGGTTACGTAACGCTTATGTCGGGCGCAGAGCCGTCTACGCATAGTATTGTTTCCGATCAATGGGTTTCGCGTATCGATAATAGCGTGGTGGTTGCCGGAACAGACGACCAGGCAAAGGCTATTGGGGCAAAAGGGAAGGGGCTGAATTTTTCGCCCCGACATTTGCGTACATCTTACTTTTCCGATGAGCTAACCTTAAGTAATAATGGAAAATCAAAAGTGTTTTCTATTGCGCTCGATGGCGATGTGGCTGCTATGGCAGGTGGCCATACGGCGAAAGATGCTTATTGGTTCGATCAGACGGGTGGTAACTGGGTTACCTCCGATTATTATCGCGATAGCTTACCGGCATGGGTACGGAAATTTAATGAGAAAAAACTTGCCGATATTTACCTCGACAGAAAGTGGACGCCTTTGGAGCCTGATCAGCCGCAAGATTCAGGAGCTTTTTCGTTAAAAGGCTTTATGCACGATCTCATTAATATACGTAGGCTAACCAAAAACTATCGGGTGCTCAAACAAACGCCTTTTGGCAATACATTAACAAAAGATTTTGCAATTTCTTCCATCATTAACGATTCGCTTGGCGCAGATAAATATACCGATGTGTTAGTAGTGGGCTTTAATGCTCCGGGATACATTAATGAGAAAAACGGACCAATGTCTGATGAAATAGCAGATACCTACCATCGGCTCGACCGCGATATTGCACATTTTCTTTCTTTCCTCGATGATGAAGTGGGGAATGAAAATGTGTTGTTTTTACTTACCGCTGACCGTGGAACAGGATATTCACCCGATTATCTGGCAAAAAATGGAATACCTTCCGGCGAATTCGATCATAACAGAATGTTGGCCGTACTGAGAAGTTACCTAAACGTGCTGTATGGCAAGGGACAATGGATACAGAACTACAACGCCAAACAAATTTATTTGAATCATCAGTTGGTAGAAGATGCCAAATTGGATCTTTATGAAATGCAGGAACGTATTGCCCGGTTTTTAGTGCAATTCTCCGGTATTGCTGAAGCTATGCCGGCAGCAGTTATTCAAAAAAGCAGTTTTACACGTGGCACAAATTACCTTATGCAAAATAGTTATCATCGGCAGCGTTCCGGCGATGTAATAATTAATTTAGAACCCGGTTGGATTGAATTGACCGATAAAAAAGTGTTGCAAAACTCCGGATACAAATACGATGTGCAGGTTCCACTTATCTGGTACGGTTGGAAAATGCCACGACTTACCTTGTATCGGCCTATAAATACAACCGATGTGGCAATTACAATTTCTGAATTTTTGGAAATTGCACCTCCAAATGGTGGAACAGGAGAGGTGATTAAAGAGTTGCTTTCGCGCTAATTATTTTACTTATCAAGGCAGGGCTTTGTTCTGCTGCAGTACCAATAACAACCATGTTGGCACCTGCGTTCCACGCCTGAATGGCTTGTTCTGCAGTTCTGATGCCTCCACCAACAATTATCGGAAGCGATACTGCGTTAGTTACAGCCTCAATAATTTTCGGAGAAACCGGATGATCGGCACCACTGCCCGCTTCCAGATATAACTGTTTCATGCCAATAAGCTCCCCGGCTATGGCAGTTGCGACGGCAATGTCGGTTTTATGTGCCGGCAATGGTTGTGTGTTACTCATGTACTGTACAGAAGTAATATGCCCCGATTCAAAAAGCATGTAACCCGTAGAAATAATTGGGATATTCAGTTGTTTAAGCTTTGGCGCTGCCATTACATGATGCCCGATTAATAAGTCGGGGTTTCGCCCGGAGATAAGGTTCAGCAACATAAAAGCATCGGCTTGCTTGCTAATTTGAAAAGCATTTCCCGGGAAAAGTACTACAGGAATGTGTGTGTTGGATTTGATTAACCCGATAGTGAGATCAATATTGTTGTACAACAAACTGCCACCCACCAGAATCATATCTGTGCTTTCAATTCCGCTTGTTGTAAAAAGCAGATTTATAGAGTTTTCGTCTGCTTTGTCCGGGTCGATCAGAATTGCAAGTTTTTTGTCGTATTTTGTTAATTTGCCGATGTGCATAACTTAAATTTTATCGTCCACAATCCAAGTGACAACCTGATTGTCAAAAAACGTATAACTTAATTCGTATTCAGCTGTATGGCCGTCGTTTATAACAGAGACTTTCATGTGCTGGCGGTTGCTTGTTTCAATTGATGTGATAATTAACTGCGTGGCAAAGTCAATACCAATTCGGCCTAACATTTTATAGATGCTTTCTTTGGCCGACCAAAGCAAGGTGGCATCGCGTGCCGGAAATTCTTCTCCAATAAACTTGAATTCCTTACTATTTAAAAAACGCTTGGCTACACGTAAGGCTCTCGATGTAATTGTTTCAATATCAACACCACAATGATATTTGCTGTGCATAAAGCAGGCGGTTTCTGTCGAGTGGGCTATTGAAATATAACATCCCGATTCATTCAGAATTGGCGCTCCCGTGTCGAGATACAATATATGTTTATTGGGTATTACTTTTCGTTGCAGAATACGTGAAGCTAGAAATTCGCTTTTGCGTTTTGTATTTGTAAATTTATTGTAGTATTTCTGTTCGGAATCAGAGAGTTGTACCATATACTCTAATTCGGAATGCTTTTCTTGTAAATCCCAAAATTGAATGGCTGTTTCAGCCCCTAACCATATTTGTTTACGAAAAGGCATTATTTCCAGTTCAGTGTTTCAATCATGTGTTCCACATCTTGTCGCACGAACTGAATGAGTGGAGCTAGCGAATCTTCGTTGGGTGCGGCATTAAAATAGAGTGCCCCTCTTAAATAATGATTTGTTGAATCGGTGGCGTAAAATTGCAGGTTCGATGCAGCATCGCCTTTAATGGTGTAGAGCATGCCATAAACCTTTCTTACCGGATTGAAGAATAATTGCTCCTCAATGGCATCGGCCTTTACAGTGTGGCCGTATACCAGCTGGTGGGCATCATCGAGCAATTGCGGTAAGTTATTGTCAATTTTTTTGTAGCTCAAATGCACTCTGGCCCGTGTTGGTTTTATGTAAATGTTTTTCCAGCATTCTCCAGATCTACTTCGATCCTCAATTTTAGCGTATTCTCCTAATTCAAATTCGTACGGGCAAGCATCGCTGTAATGCTTATAGGTATGCTCAGGTAGGTCGAACCGGATATAACCTTTAGGTTTTGGTATGTTTTCGTCTGAACACCCAGCGATTAACATCAACACTGCTGCAACTATTATGTAATTTTTTTTAACCATTCTTCAATACAACTTTTACTTTTTTAATTCGACGATGATCTGCCGATTCTACCTGAAGTATGAAACGTTTGTATTCAAACTTTTCGTATACACGAGGTATCTCTTCTGTGTGTTCTAAAATAAATCCGGCCAGTGTATCTGCGTTTGAATCATCAAATAAATCGCCTTCGTAATTTATGTGTCGGCAAAAATCGTTGAGCGAAATTTTACCTTCGAAAAGGTACGTGTTGGCGTTTACTTTTACAAAATCGCTTTTTTGCTCGTCAAACTCATCCGAAATATCACCAACAATCTCTTCCAAAATATCTTCGAGCGTTACAATCCCGCAAGTGCCTCCATATTCGTCTACCACAATTGCCAAATGAATTTTTTTATCTTGTAGTTCGCCCAATAAGTCGTTTATTTTCTTGTTTTCGGGCACAAAATAAGGTGGGCGAATAAGTTTTGGCCAACTTATTCCCTCAGCACTATGGATATGTGGTAGTAAATCTTTAATGTATAAAACTCCCTGTACATTATCGAACGTATTTTTGTAAACAGGAATGCGTGAATAGCCCGAGTCGATTATTTGGTTCATCATAACATCAAATTCAGCATCGATGTCTACGGCTATCACATCTACGCGCGGACGAAGTATTTCGCTAACAGTTGTACTAGTGAAATCGACAATTCCTTTAAGCATTGCTTTCTCTTCATCGAGGTTTTTTTCTGTCAGTGCCAGTGCATCGCCTAGCTCATCAATCGATATATGTTTTTCTTTTTTTACTTTTTTATCGACAATCGAGGTAGAAAAGATTAAAAAGTGGCTGATAGGTGAAAAGAATTTGCCGAAATATAATAGAGGTAAGGCCATAAACTTGGTGAATCCAATATAGTTATGGGTTGCGTAAACTTTTGGGATAATTTCCCCAAAAAGGAGCAATAAAAATGTGATGGTAATTACCTGAAAAATAAAGCCTAATATGGGTGCATTACTGAAATCAATTAATGCTGTGGTGATGTACGACGAAAGAATAATAATGCCAATATTGACAAAATTATTGGTTACCAAAATAGTGCTAAGCAGCTTTTTGGGGTTCTCAATGAGTTTAATAACAGTTCGGGAGATTTTCCCAATGCTTGTTTTAAAGTGGCTAATGTCTTTGGGCTTTAGCGAAAAAAAGGCCACTTCAGACCCTGAAATACAGGCTGATATGGCGATTAGTACAAGCAAAATAATGAATCCAATGACTATTTCAGGAGTAATGGGTGTAAAATCTACCTGAAGAAATTTCTCTAAAGATGTGGAATACGGTTCTGGGTCCAATGTTAATAAGGTTTTAATTTATTTTAAAGTGTAAATATAATGTTGTTCTGCGAATGTTCAAATATACGCGTTTTAGTTTTGTATATTCAATAAATAGTCGTTGCTTTTTTTTACATGCCGATAACAGATAATATCGAACTGGCTTTCTGGGAGTTTTGTCTCATGTAAATACTGGTCCTAAGAAAACCCAGCTTTTTTTGTTGTGAGTAGTAATAAAACTTCAGGAACAAGCCTCTTTTCGATAATCGGGAGCCGATTTATCTTGATAATTCAGGTGCATTCTTTCGTAAGTAGTTGTTATTAAGATGAATGTGACGTCGTTGTTGCGTTTTCTTACGCGCAAAACATTGGCTCCTGAGAGAGTGCTTTCTAAAGCTAAAATCCGCAAGAATGCTAACACTCCTGCGGATTTTTATGTTCTATTCTTTGATCAGCATAATCTACCAATTCAAATTTGTTCTCGTTGTGGTTTTTGCCATTTATGTTTTCAGACTAAAATGGAAGATCGTCGGGCTCAGCCTGTGCGTAAGAGTTGCTTGTCGGCTCTGCTGCTGTGTTTTGTGTGTTTTCTGTGCTGTTTCCCTGATTGCTGTTGTCATTAGACCCTTTTCGGTCGAGCATGCGCAGGTTATCTGTTATAATCTCAGTCATGTACCGATCGTTTCCATCTTTGTCTTGAAATTTCCGTGTTTGAATTTTCCCCTCAATGTATAATTGCGAACCTTTTTTTACGTAATCCTCAACCACACGGGCAAGTCCTCTCCATACCACAATGTTATGCCACTCAGTACGATCTACGCGTTGTCCGTTTTTATCTTTATACGATTCTGACGTGGCTAAAGGAAAACGAGCAAACGATAAATCGTTTTCTAAGTGTTTTACATCGGGGTCTTTACCTACATTTCCTACAAGAATAACTTTGTTTACTGACATAATTATAGTTTTTGAAAATTAATAAACTACGCAAAGTTATAGAATAAACGGAGAAATGAAAAATTTAATCCGGTGTGGTTGAATCTTTAACAAATTGTTGACGTTTTGATTTTTTTTGTTGCTGATAATAAATACTTTATGCATGGTTTAATTGTATGTAAAAATTCTTGCTGTTTTGCGTAAGCGACACGTGTAACGACCGATTTGACAGTTTAAAATAAACCGGATGATTGTATAAACCGATCCACTAATCGTGAAACGGGATATTTGGATACATCCTGAAGTGGTGTTGGTAAACTAATGACGAAATTTGAAGCAGATTTCACAATGATAAATTGAGCCATAATAATTTGGTGCGAAAGGATGTGCTTGACCGGAGCAGTGAAGCTTATAGTGCTCACTTTCTTTTGGTCATTAAGATAGTGTTTTTTTAGGTAGTTAATTACTTGCTCCTCGGTCAATTGCATTTCCGATTCCAAAAGGGGAAATTCGTACAAACCCTGCCAAATGTCTTTGTCGGTTCGTTCGTTTAAAACGGTGTGGTTGTTCTGTATGAGCACAAAGTAATAAAAGAATCGATTCCGTACTTTAGTTTTTTTCGTTCTTACGGGCAGTTCTGAGGTTCGATTTTCTTTATGCGCAATACATTGTTCTGCTATCGGACATTCGGAGCATAACGGATTCCGGGGTTTGCATATTAATGCCCCCAGGTCCATCATCGCCTGATTAAAATTGCCGGGCTCTTTCTTCGAAATATATTGGTCTAAAAGTGTTGAGATTTGTCGGATTGTCGCTGTGTCATCAATTGAATCTGTTAGTGAGAAAAAACGCGCTACTACGCGTTTTACATTTCCATCTACTGCAGGCACAACTTCGCCAAATGCTGTAGATGCAATGGCTGCGGCTGTGTATGGTCCCACTCCGGGGAGTTTTAGCAAAGCTTTGTAAGTTGTGGGAAATGTACCCCTGTTGGAGTCTCTGATAATTTGCGCTGCTTTAAACAGATTGCGTGCTCTTGAATAATATCCTAAACCTTGCCATAGTTTTAATACCTCTTCTTGCTCTGCATTTGCCAGATCGGTAATAGTCGGGAAGCGTTCAATAAACCGGTGATAGTAGGCCAATCCTTGTTCAATGCGGGTTTGTTGCAGAATTATTTCTGATAAATATATATAAAAAGGATTCGGATTTTGCCTCCAAGGCAGATCGCGGGCGTTACTGTTATACCATAGTAATAGGTTGTTGGTCATTTTCATCATGGCTTAGCCGATTACGGCCATTTTTCAGAATCATTTGTCGAGGTGCAGTGGTCTTAAAAGTAGATGATAATCTCCTGCAGAAAAAATATTTCACCCAAATAATGCTAATTTTATTACATATTCGCATGGCGAAATGGTTCTACATATTGATTATGCTGGCCTTTAAGCAAATATGAGGCCATTTGAAGAACGAATAATTAAAAAAATAAATGCCGTATCTTTCTTATTTTGAAATGAAAGAATTATATTTGCAGTCCGTTTAAAAATGAACAAGTAATTAATTTATAATAAAAAGATTTAGCAATGACGAAAGCAGATATCGTAAATGAGGTCTCAAAAAACACCGGGATTGAGAAAGTAACCGTTCAGAAGACGGTTGAAGCTATGATGGAGACTGTGAAAAGCTCGTTAGAAAAAGGAAATAACGTCTATCTTAGAGGTTTTGGCAGTTTTATTGTTAAGAAACGCGCACAGAAAACAGCAAGAAACATTTCGAAGCAGTCGACTATTATTATTCCGGAACATTACATTCCGGCATTCAAACCTTCGAAAAGTTTTGTTACCACAGTGAAAGAGAACGTGAAAGTTAAATAATTAAATTTTAGGATTATGCCAAGTGGAAAAAAGAGGAAACGTCATAAGATGGCAACCCACTAACGTAAAAAACGTTTAAGAAAAAACAGACACAAGAAGAAGAAATAACTTATCTTGATTGTTAAAGAACCTGAACCTAAAGAGCATTTGTTCTTTAGGTTCTTAGTTTTACCCTACTAGTATTGTATTATTGATAATATAATGAGCCATAAGGAATTATACATTGATGTTTCGTCTGATGAGATATCTATAGCACTTTTAGAAGATAAACGACTTGTTGAATTAAATAAAGAGTCGGCCAATAGCAGATTTACTGTTGGCGATATTTATTTAGCACGTGTCAAAAAAATTGTACCCGGGTTAAATGCGGCTTTTGTCGATGTTGGGCACAAACGCGATGCTTTTCTTCATTACCTGGACTTGGGGCCACAATTCAAATCGATGGCTAAGTACCTGCAAATTGCCTTGCAGTCGAAACCCTTGCCACCCCTAAGTCGTTTCAAGCGTGAGAAAGATATCGATAAAAACGGTAAAATTACTGATGTGCTCAAAGGGGGGCAGCAAATCATTGTTCAAATTGCTAAAGAACCCATCTCTACCAAAGGTCCCCGCTTAACAAGCGAAATTTCTATTGCAGGGCGGAATTTGGTGCTAATGCCATTTTCAGACAAAGTATCGATTTCTCAAAAAATTAGTAAAAGCGAAGAAAAGGTACGACTTAAAAACCTGCTTAATTCTATCAGACCTCGCAACTATGGCGTAATTGTTCGCACAATGGCTGAAAAACAGCGTGTGGCAGAACTTGATGCTGAACTGAGGGAACTCGTTGATATTTGGGAAAAATCAATATTTAAACTACGAAAAGCACGCCCACCAAAACTCGTTCAGGGCGAAGTTAGTCGCACAACGGCAATTTTGCGCGATATCCTTAACGACTCATTTAATCACATTTACGTGAACGACGAAAATGTGTACAAAGAAATTAAAAGCTACATCGGGAATATTTCACCTGAGCAGCAAAAAATTGTAAAATTGTATACTGGTAAAGCTTCCATTTTTGATGAATATCAAATTACTAAACAAATTAAAAGTAATTTTGGAAGAACTGTGCCGATGAAAAAAGGCGCCTACCTAGTTATTGAGCATACTGAGGCTTTGCACTCTATCGATGTTAACTCCGGAAATAGAAATAAAGAGGCCACCAATCAGGAAGAAAATGCCATCGATGTTAATATGCTGGCAGCTGAGGAACTCGCCCGCCAGTTGCGTCTGCGCGATATGGGAGGTATTGTTGTAGTCGATTTTATCGACATGCAGAAAAATGAGCATAAACAGGAGTTGTTTGATTACATGAAACAACTAATGAGCAAAGACAGAGCAAAACATCATATTCTACCTTTGAGTAAGTTTGGCTTAATGCAAATTACCAGACAACGCGTTCGCCCTGAAACAAATATCAATACAATTGAATCTTGCCCTACCTGTAAAGGAACAGGCGAAATACAACCGCCGGTGCTTATTGTCGAAGAAATTCAGGATAAAGTACGGTATGGCAAACTAAAAAAGCCCGTTAAATCCATCGAACTAAGGGTTCATCCGTTTTTACACGCTTACCTCACGAAAGGCATTATAAGTAAAAAAAGATTGTGGCAATTGAAATATAGAAAGCGCTTGACAATCAAACCCGATCAGTCCTACACCTATATGGAATATAACTTTTTCGACGCCAAGGGGAATATGCTCAACATTTAATTGCATGGTTTTTGTTGCATGGCTCAAATGTTTTATTACAGTTTAATAATGAATTTCAAAACATTGAATTATGCAACTAAAACTCCGAAGACTGTTTTTAATAGCAGTTTTGTTACTACCCGTTACCATTTTTGCGCAAGTTCTTGAACCTGTTAAATGGTCTTTTGAAAAAAATAAAATCGAGGAGGGCAAATACGAGCTCTTTTTTAAGGCTTCAATTGACGATAACTGGCATGTTTATGACACCTGGCTCCCCGCCGGAAATATATCATTGCCAACCGTTTTCGATTTTGAAACCTCCGAAAATGTAAATCTGGTAGATTCTATCAACCGACACTCCGAAGTGCTTGAAGAAATAGACCAAATT
The DNA here is from genome assembly GCA_027858775.1 of Salinivirgaceae bacterium. Taxonomy (GTDB): domain Bacteria; phylum Bacteroidota; class Bacteroidia; order Bacteroidales; family Salinivirgaceae; genus Salinivirga. The sequence continues at coordinate 38,126 of JAQICA010000051.1, forward strand.
GCAGGCGTAATGACACGCTACTATGCTAATGAAGCCGTTTTTTCTCAAATAGTAGAAATTAGCGATCTCTCTGATTCTGTAACTGTTATTCTAGAATTCATGGCC
>JAQICA010000073.1 GCA_027858775.1 Salinivirgaceae bacterium
ATAGGTAACGACTATTCAAATATAACAAAAACTATGGAAAGGAGTGCGTGGGTAGTGTGGTTTTTAAACATCGTTTAAAAAAGTGGGTTGGCGCTGGTTTTCCGGGTGGGTTTTGGAAGTGGGTTTGGGGTTTTGTGGGGAAAATGGCGGGCGGTTGTGCTGGAAGGGCTGGTGGGTTCGACTGCTCTGTTTTCTATTTGGGGTTCGGCATTCTATAAAAGATGCTTTTCGGCTGGCAGTAAGGAGGTCTTATGGTTGTTTTTCAGCTTCCGTAAAAAAAAACCGGTTAAAACGGTTTTCGCTGGCTTTGGCTAAACACCGGTTCGGGGTACCACACGCCGGTTAAAAACAACCCGTGCGGGTCTACCGACATGCCTGCGGCGGAGCGGTTTTGTGAATCGAATACAGCTTGAAAACTCCCGGGAGTGCGCTTTCCCATGCCTATTTCGAGCATGGTTCCCGTCAGGGCTCGCACCATATTTCGCAAAAAGCGGTCGGCTTTTACACGGTACACTAACAAATCGTTTTGCATGTACCACTCACTGGCCACCACATTGCAAATATTGGTTTTATTGGCACTGTGCGATTTGCAAAAGCTGGCAAAATCGGTGTTTTCTAAAACAACCCGGGCAGCCTGGTTCAGCAACTCCAAATCGGGATTCTTTACTAACCGCATGGAAAACCGATGCAAAAACGGTTGATGCCTTGTGGCAAAGTAATAATGATACTCACGCCACCGGGCGCTAAACCGCGCATGCAAATCGTCCGGAACAGCCACCATATCGTATGCCACAACATCGGAAGGCAGCACTGCATTCAGGTGATATAAGAATTTACCAATAGTGGAAATTTCCGTTTGTATATCCACGTGAAGTGCAAAAAAACTTGCATGCACGCCGGTATCAGTGCGACCACAACCAACAACATTTACTTTTTCGCGTGCAATTTTCGAAATAGCATCGTTCACTATTTCCTGCACAGTTATTGCATTGGGCTGAATTTGCCAACCGTGATAATGTGTGCCATCGTATCCGATCGATATAAAATACCGCATAATAGTTTGCATTGTAAATTGCAAGAATAATCATTTCCGCGCGAAAATCCGCAGGAGTGTTGCATTTTAGTTAAATCAACAACATGGGTTTCCATTCCAACCGCCGCATTACCAAAATAAACCGGAGTGTGGTTTATAGAACACCGAATGTGTAAATAGTTAAGTTCCGGGGGTTAAAATTTCGTTAAAATTACCCTGTAAAAGATACAACTAACTGAATGAATACGTTAATTTTGTGTGTTCGAATGTAAAAAAGGAAAAATTTAACAATTTAATATGAATACTCGTTTTTGTAGCAACATACGAAACCAATAGGAATAAGGTCAGTTGTTTTGCCCCGGGGCTCTAAAGGGAGCTGTTATTTTTTACATTCTTTAGGATCAGGGGCAGAAAAATCAAATTCAATTTGGATACAAAAACGGATAACGCTAAAATTTTAAACATTGGTTATGGATACAACAAACATCAGAGAACTAAACGAGCGAATAAAGGAAGAGAGCTCCTTTGTAGAACTTATCACCCTTGAAATGAACAAGGTAATTATAGGCCAGAAGCATTTGGTCGAGAGCTTGCTTATTGGATTGCTATCTGATGGGCACATTTTGCTTGAGGGTGTTCCCGGATTGGCAAAAACACTGGCAATCAGCACACTTGCAAAAACTACCGAAGCAGGTTTCAGTCGAATTCAGTTTACCCCCGATTTGTTGCCTGCCGACCTTATAGGTACGATGATTTACAGTCAGAAAAAAGAACAGTTCGAAGTAAAACACGGTCCTATTTTCAACAATTTTATACTTGCCGATGAGATTAACCGCGCCCCGGCAAAGGTACAGAGTGCCCTTCTGGAGGCTATGCAGGAAAAACAAGTAACCATTGGCGACACTACCTACAAACTTGAACGTCCGTTTTTGGTATTAGCCACCCAAAACCCCATTGAGCAAGAGGGAACATACCCGTTACCCGAAGCACAGATGGATCGTTTTATGCTTAAAACAGTTATTCACTACCCCAAATACGACGAAGAGCGCAAAATTATGCGCGAAAACCTTCAAAAATCGTTTCCCGAAGCCAATACAGTAATTTCGAAAGAGGCCATTATTAAAGCACGCGATGTGGTAAAAGATGTTTACATCGACGAAAAAATTGAACAATACATTCTCGATATTGTATTTGCCACACGGTCGCCAGAAGAATACAACTTAACATCACTAAAAGAGATGATTAGCTATGGCGGATCGCCACGTGCAAGCATCAACCTTGCAAAAGCAGCTAAAGCCTACGCTTTTATCAAACGCCGTGGTTACGTTGTACCGGAAGATATAAGAGCCGTTTGCCACGATGTAATGCGGCACCGTATCGGACTCACCTATCAGGCAGAAGCCGAAGAACTAACGACAGACGACATCATTAATCAAATTCTGAACACGGTTGAGGTGCCTTAGTGTTACTAAATAGAGCCATAAATTAGTGATGTAGCAAGTACAATAATTGGAACTAAAATAAGGAATTTTGGAAACACAAGACATACTGAAAAAGGTACGCCACATTGAAATTAAAACCCGCGGACTATCGCGGCAAGTGTTTGCCGGGGAGTATCACTCTGCGTTTAAAGGCAAGGGAATGACGTTTAGTGAAGTTCGCGAATATCAGTACGGCGATTCTATTCGTGATATCGATTGGAATGTAACCGCGCGTTTCAATCATCCCTTTGTAAAAATGTTTGAAGAAGAACGCGAACTTACCGTAATGCTGGTAATTGACATTAGCGGCTCCGAAAGTTTTGGTACAGGCGAACATTTTAAGCGGGAATATATTGCCGAAGTGGCAGCCGTACTGTCATTTTCAGCAATCCAGAATAACGACAAAATCGGTGTGATTCTGTTCAGTAGTAAAATTGAAAAATATATTCCGCCACAAAAAGGACGCAAACATATTTTACGAATTATTGCCGAGCTGTTGAAATTTGAACCCGAAGAGCGCGGTACCGATATAAGCCATGCGCTAAAATACCTGACCGGTATTGTGAAAAAACGTTGTACAACATTCCTTATTTCTGACTTTATCGATCCAAAATTCGATAATGCGCTAATGATTGCCAATAAAAAGCACGATGTGGCTGCCCTCCGGGTATTCGATCCGGGTGAAAAGGAGCTCCCTCCCCTCGGAATGGCAGAGCTATACGACCCGGAAACCGGACGCACAAAAACAATTGACACATCGAGCAAGCGAAACCGAAAACTTTACCAACAGTGGTGGGAAAATCTGGAAGATTATCAGCAAACAACTTTCAAAAAGACAGGTGTCGATAGTGTAAACCTGCCTACAGATGAAGATTATGTGCAACCATTGGTGAAATTTTTCAAAAAACGATCATTATAAACCGATTAAAACGTGATGATGGCCAAATTAAAACTCATATTAACAGGAATTATTCTAATGCAGCTAACGGGAACCGTTTCTGCACAACATGCCCGTGTACAAGCATCGCTCGACACAACCATGATGCTAATTGGCGACCATGTAGAGTTTACTCTGTCGGCAGAAATACCAAACGATGCAAAGGTTACTTTTCCCGTGCTTACAGACACAATTATTGACAAAATTGAAATTATTCGTAACCTTCCCTTCGACACGCTGCTAAACGGAGACGTAAAAACAATAAGTAAACCATACATTATCACCGGGTTCGACTCAGGATCGTACGAAATAAAATCGTTCAAAATAGCCGTAAAATATGCAGAGAACAATACCGACACCTTGCATACAAACCCGGTGTATTTGGGTGTAATGACCTTTAATATCGACTCCACAGCCAACAGCATTGCCGACATTAAAAAGCCCATCGAAACGCCGCTGACATTTAACGAGTTTTTAGCCGAATATGCTATTTACTATGGACTTACAATTCTGATATTGGCACTCATTTTTACACTCTGGTGGTACTACAAAAAACAGCAGAAAATAAAAAGCGATGAGCCCGTAAAACAAAAACCCCGCGAACAGGCTCACGTAATTGCTTTGCGCGAACTCGATGAACTACAAGCGAAAAAATTATGGCAAAAAGATAAAATTAAACTGCATTACAGTCACTTATCTGAAACTGTGCGTAAATACCTGGAGTACCGTTTCGATGTTCCGGCACTGGAAAACACTACCGGATTTATAACCACATACATTGAAAACCGTAATGTGTTAGATACGGAAAATAAAAAGAAAGTGAATGAAATACTGGAACTGGCCGATTTAGCCAAATTCGCAAAGTTTACCCCACTACCCGACGACAATGCACGAACACTCGATTATGCTTACCAACTGGTAATAAGCACAAAAGAACAAGCATTGCAGTCTGCAACCAATAATGAAGACAATAACCAAGAAAAGGCAAACGAATAACAAATCTACAATAAGTTAAATCGAATGATACCAAACGATTATACATTTGCTAATCCGGAATACTTATATCTGTTACTTGTATTAATTCCAATGGCTGCGTGGTACATTTACAGCCACAACAACCAGCGCGCCACACTCAGAGTGAGCACATTGGGAGCATTCAGCCAGCCGTACAGCAAACTCAAAGTATGGCTGCGACATATTCTTCCCGTGTTAAGAATGCTGGCCGTAACGGCACTGATTGTGGTTCTGGCACGTCCGCAATCGACCAATAACTGGGAAAAACAAACCACCGAAGGAATAGATATTGTAATGGCACTGGACATTTCGAGCAGTATGCTGGCACGCGATTTACGTCCCGACCGGCTGGAAGCGGCCAAAGAAGTAGCCATGAAATTTACTAACGGACGTCCCAACGACCGGATTGGATTAGTAGTTTTTAGTGGCGAGGCATTTACCCAATGTCCGCTGACAACAGACCATGCCACGCTGCTCAACCTGTTCAACGACGTGCACAGTGGAATGGTAGAAGACGGAACCGCCATAGGACTGGGTTTGGCGACGGGAATTAACCGCTTACGCGATAGTGACGCAATAAGTAAGGTGGTAATATTACTCACCGACGGTGTAAATAACCGGGGCGAAATAGCGCCCATTACTGCAGCCGAGCTTGCAAAATCGTTCGGAATACGCATTTACACCATTGGTGTAGGATCGCGTGGCACCGCCCCCTACCCTGTACAAACACCATTTGGTACGCAATACCAACAAATGGAAGTGGAAATAGACGAAGCTACACTGCAACAGGTGGCACAAACTACCGGAGGCGAATATTTCAGGGCAACCAGCAATAGCGCCCTACAAGATATTTACGACAAGATAGACGAGATGGAAAAAACCCGAATCGAAACCAAGTCGTTCTCGAAAAAACAAGAGGAATATCTTTGGTTTGCCATAATTGCAGCTATTGCGCTATTATCAGAAGTTGTATTGCGTTCAACAATTTTTAGAACAACACCCTAAAAAAACACAAACCATGTTTGAATTTGGACATACAGAATATTTGCATTTATTATGGATACTGCCACTTTTGCTGGCAATCTTCTTTGTTTCGCGAAAAATTACAGTAAAACGGTTAGAACGCTATGCCAACAGGACTATGGTGAAAAGACTTGCTCCCATGCGTGCTCCGGCAAAAATGTGGTGGAAAATGGTTCTCGTAACTCTGGCGCTTGGCTTCATAATAGTAGCAATAAGTCGTCCACGGTTTGGTACACACCTAAAAGAAGTAGACCGCCAGGGAAAAGAGTTGGTTATTGCACTGGATGTTTCGCGCAGTATGTTGGCAAACGATATTCAGCCCAGTAGACTTGGCCGGGCGAAACAAGCCGTAATAAAACTACTCGATAACCTGAAAAACGACCGGGTTTCGCTCATTGTATTTGCCGGAAAGGCCTACACTCAGCTTCCGCTAACATCTGATTATCCGGCCGCAAAAATGTTTATTTCATCCATCGATACCGAGATGCTTCCCCAACAGGGAACGGCCATTGGTGAAGCTATCGGACATGGAATAAAGTCATTTTCGCCGGGCGAAGAGAAAAATAAAGCCCTAATTATTATCACCGATGGAGAAAACCACGAAGGCAACGCCCTCGAAATGGCTGAAGAGGCCGTAAAAAAAGGAATCAGAATTTACACCATTGGAATGGGATTGCCAAAAGGCGGCCCCATACCAGTTAAAGGCCGCAGCAATGAATTCCATAAAGACCGAAACGGAAATGTAGTAATAACCAAACTTAACGAGGGCATGCTGCAACAAATTGCTGCCGCCGGAGAAGGTTCGTACATCAGAGCCAACAACATTCGTAGCGGCCTTAATGCCTTATTTAACGAAATAGATGAGCTGGAACAAGCCGAAATGAAATCGCAGGTGTATGCAGATTACAATGAACAATTTCAATTTGCCGCCTGGATAGCCCTTCTACTGCTGGTACTGGAGTTTTTCTTACTCGATAGAAAGAATAAATATTTAGTAAACCTTAAATTGTTTCAAAATGATCCGGGCCACAGCAAGAAAGCTAACGCACAGAAATAATTTTCATGCCATGCAGTTCCATCAAATAATTAAAATCAAAATAGAGAACGATGAAAAGTAAAACCATTCACATACTTATATTATTTGCTTTAATACTTTTTGTAAATGCCGGATGGGCTCAAAAAGAGCGCAAATACATTCGCAGTGGGAATGACTACTATAGCGAAGCCATAGACGATTCGCTCAACGTAGACTCTACGCTGATGAAAAAGGCAGAAGAAGAGTACCGCCTCGCCATTGAAGCAACACCATCAACCTACGAAGGTCGCAACAACTTGGGCAACAGCCTTTACCGACAAAAACAATACAAAGAGGCCATTAATGAATGGAAAGCATTGACGGGATTAAATCTGTCTGAGAAAGAAAAGGCCGGTGTGTATCACAATATTGGTAATGCCAATTTGGTTTCGAACCAGCTCGAAAAGAGTATTGAAGCCTACAAAAATGCATTAAGACTTTACCCCGGAGATACCGCTACGAAATACAATCTGGCATTTGCGCAAAGCAAACTAAGTAAACAGCAGCAGCAACAACAAAAACAAGATAAAAACCAGGATCAGAATCAGGATAAAAACCAGGATCAGCAGAAAAAGGAAGAGCAACAAAATCAACAAGAACAGCAGGAACAAAATCAGCAACAGCAAGAACAACAAAAACAAGAGCAGCAACAATCGCAAGAGCAAAATGCTGAGGAGCAAAAAGCACAACCCGGGGAAGAAAAACAAGATGGAGAAGAAATTTCGAAACAAGACGCCTTGCGCATACTCCAAACGCTTGAAAACGATGAAAAAAAGTTGCAGGAGAAATTAAAAAGAAAAAGAAACAAGAAAAGTAAGAGTACAAAAACCGAGAAAGACTGGTAACTTTGTACCAATTTGAATAACCAAAATTTGTTTTCAGGAAAAAATTAATCGCCATGATGAGATATTGGATTCTAGCATTACACATTCTACTTTTTGCCTATACCGGAGCAGCTCAGGATATTAGTATTTCGGGCGAAGCCCCCGGCGTAGTGAAGGTTGGCGAACGTTTTCGGTTAGTTTATAAAGCCGATGCAAAGGTGAGGGCCCCACATATTGAACTCCCAGGTGAGTTTACAGTGCTATCGGGACCGGGGATTTCGCAAAGTACAAGTATGCAATGGATAAACGGAAAACAATCGACATCGTTTAACCTTTCATTTACATACATTGTGGTGGTAGAAAAAGAGGGAAAATACACCATTCCGCCAGCCACAATTTCGAAAAGCGGTACTACAGTTAAATCGAACTCTTTGACAATTGAAGTTCTGGGCGGCAACTCCGCCGCACAAACTCAACAAAAAAAACAAAATCGACAAACACAAACTCAAAGCGGAGGAAAAGACTTTTTTGTGAGAGTGCTTCTTAACCGAAATAATATTTACCGCGGAGAACACGTGGTTGCAACGCTTAAACTCTATACAAAACTAAACCTTGCGGGATTCGAAGACATAAAGTTCCCGGCGTTTAACGGATTCTTTAATCAAGAAATTGAAACACCATCACAAATTTCGCTGCAAAGCGAAAATATAAATGGCGAAATCTACCAAACGGGAATTATTAAAAAATACCTTCTATTCCCTCAGCGGAGTGGCGACATTACCATTGAACCATTTGAAATTAAGGCCGTTATACGCGAAAGGGTCAGAAGCGCCGACCCCTTCGACGATTTTTTTGGCGGACGATATAAAAAGTACACCGTTAACGATAAAAGTCCGGAGAAAACCCTTACCGTAAAACCATTGCCCATTGGCAAACCAGCCACATTTTATGGAGCAGTGGGAAACTACAAACTGGAAACGTCAATAGACAAAACAAAACTCAAAGCAAACGAATCGCTCTCGCTAAAAATAAAAATTATTGGAGAAGGTAATCTTCGATTGATTCAAACACCCATAATTGAGTTTCCGGGCGACTTTGAAGTGTACGACCCCAAAGTGAACCAATCGATACGAACGGGCGAAAGTGGTGCTACAGGCTACATTAACTACGAATACCTCCTGATACCACGCCATGCAGGCACGTTCAAACTCGATCCCATTCAGTTTACATTTTTTAACCCCTCAACAGGAAAGTACAAAACTCTAACCGGCCAATCGTTCTCCATAGAAGTTGAAAAAGGCGATGCAGACGAAAGTGGTGCGGTGGTATCGAACTTTAACAGACAAGACATTACAAACATTGGAAGCGATATACGCTACATAAAAACCTCGAACATTCGTTTAATACAAAAAGGACAATTCTTTTACGGCTCATCAAGATTCTGGCTAATCTACATTTTGGGAATTGGTTTGATTATCATACTTATCATTATCAGACGGAAAAAACTGAAAGAGAATGCAAACCAGATGCTTATGCGTACCAAAAAGGCCAATAAAGTGAGTCGCAAACGCCTGAAAGAAGCCAGCAAAAACCTAAAAGCAGGCAACCACAGCGGTATGTACGAGTCCATTCTGAAAGCAATCTGGGGCTATTTGGCCGACAAGCTAACTATTGATGCTGCATCGCTTACGCGCGATAGTGTGGGCGAAGTTCTTTCGGAGAGCAATGTGAGCAGCGAAACAATTGATGATTTGATAAAGCTGATCGATGAATGCGAATTTGCACGTTACGCCCCTTCGGCAGCTCAAGCCGATAGCAAAACAATTTATTACAATGCGTCGGAAATAATCAACAAACTTGAAAAAATATTAAAGTAATGAATAGAAAATATTCCATACTCATTTTCAGTATTCTAATTGCGCTTGCGGGTATGCTAAAGGCCGACAATAAGAATGTTGGTAATAACTATCAGAACTGGATGGATTCTGCCAATACGGCATACAGCAATCAGCAGTACGATAAAGCAGTAATGTATTACCAACAAGTACTCGACCATGGTATTACATCGGCCGACTTACACTATAATTTGGGAAACGCGTGGTACAAACAGAACAGAACTGCCGAAGCAATTTTGCATTACGAAAAGGCACTTAAATATAACCCAAAACACTCCGATGCCCGGTTCAACCTCGAACTGGCCAACAACCGAATTACCGACCGTATTACACCACCCGACATACCCTTTTATGAGCAGTGGTACAACCAATTGTGGCAATCGCAAACGCTAAGTGAGTGGACTACGATAAGCATTGTCGTTTTTATTTTGTTGGTGTTTGCCGTTGTAATTTTCATATTTACAAGATCGATACTCACTAAAAAAATACTGCTACCCGTTGCTATTCTTATGCTACTACTCACGTTTAGTTCGCTCCATATGGCATCGAAAGCCAAATCGTATGTGGAAAACGATAAAAATGCAATTGTTTTCAACTATTCGCTTAATGTAAAAAGTGCGCCATCGAAAACCGGAACCGACCTGTTTACCATACATGAAGGACTAAAAATTGAAATTCTGAATGAAATGGGAGAATGGACAAGAATTTCCATTGTAGATGGCCGAATGGGGTGGATTCCATCATCGGCTTACAAAAAAATATAGGGTTGCGCAAGCAACTGTTTTCCTGGTTTGTGCACCACAACGACACCCTAAAAAAAACATTACTGAGAACCAGTAAGTTATAGATCAAAAAATTTGCATTTTTTGTCATGCGGGGCGATTTTTAGATTGTGTTTGTTCGAAGAAATATGAACCGTTACTTACTAATTTAATTTTTATTTCTTTACTTTTAAATAGGAGTCTATCGCATTAAGTGTTTGTAATTAAGTCGATTGTCTCACTTTTACTTTTTACTTGATCAAAAAGTAAACAAAAAATCAAGATCAAATTACGCTTCACCCCACTCTGTTCAATAAATTAAATGACATATAAAAGCTGGACAAGCCTCTTTTATGTCATTTATATTCATTGAACATTCACCCCGACGCTGGCCCGCCAATTTGATCAGCCCAGCCCGCATTAGGCAGATACTCAAAATCACCAAAACGAAATCAGATTTGAGGGATTGACATAGGTATTTTAAGCGGGCACCTTCCTTCTTGAAGCAAATGGCCGAAGGCAAATTGAAAACTGTTTGAGATAATGCGTAGTAACCTTGTAAAGA
>JAQICA010000100.1 GCA_027858775.1 Salinivirgaceae bacterium
GAGCTGAAATTTAGAGTAGGCGAAGAAATTGCGGGTATAGAAGTCACAAACGGTCAGTATGCAAATTGTGGGTCAACCATTGCCCAACTTAACACAGTTGAGTATCGTCAAAAAGTACAGCAAGCCCAAACCGCCTTAGAGAAATCGAAACTTGATTTTCAGGATGTGCTAATTGGTATGGGGTACGAGCTAAAAGACTCGGCTAATATTCCCACCGACAAAATGGAACTGGCACGCATCAAATCGGGTTTTTCCAATGCACAAGGCAACTACGAAGTGGCACAACGCAATTTATCGTATTGCACACTAACTGCTCCTTTTGGTGGCAAGGTGGCCAACATTAAGCAAAAAGTATTTGAGAAAGCCAGCGGTGAAGCCTTTTGCACTTTAATCGATGACACTGAATTTGAAGTAACCTTTCAGGTTTTGGAAACAGAGCTTTTGGATATCAAGCTAAACAACGGCGTTAAAGTTGTCCCCTTCTCGATGGAAAGCAAAGTGTTTTATGGCCTGGTTTCTGAAATTAATCCGGTGGTAGATAAAAACGGGTTGGTACAAGTTAAAGCTCTGGTGAAAAACCCCGGAGAATTAATGGAGGGCATGAATGTAAAAGTGCTGATTGAAAAAGAAGAACTCAACCAGTTTGTGGTACCCAAAAGTGCCGTAGTATTGCGCGACAACTACGAGGTGTTGTTTAAAGTGTTAAATGGCATTGCCTACTGGAACTACGTTGAAACCGTACTGGAAAACACCACCCAATACACCGTTATCCCTCATCCCGAAAAAAACAGTGCTAAGCTCGAACCGGGCGATACCATTATCATTTCCGGAAATCTGAATTTGGCGCACGAAAGTTATATTGAAATTATAGAATAAAATTATGGACACCGAGAAACACAGAGGAAACACAAAGTTGCACAGAGAGAATTGATTAAAAACTCTGTGTTCCTCTGTTCCTTCTCCGTGAAGCTCAGCGTCCCAAATTGATCCAATGATAAAATTCCTACTAAATAAACCCATCGCCGTAACAATGACCTTTATCGCCATTTTGGTGCTGGGGGTTGTTTCGTCATTTCAGCTTCCTGTTTCGTTAATGCCCAATATTGACGTACCTGAAATTACCATACAGGTTAGCAGCGAAAACAGTTCGGCGCGAGAATTAGAAAACAGCGTTGTGCGTCGGCTTCGTCAGCAGTTGGTGCAAGTTAGCCATCTGGCCGACATCCACAGCGAAACCAGCGACGGTAGCGGAATTATTCGCCTCAACTTTGATTATGGTGCCGATATCGATTATGCCTTTATCGAGGTGAATGAGAAGATTGACCGCGCCATGAACAGCCTACCTCGCGAAATGCAACGCCCCAAAGTGATCAAGGCCAGCGCTAGTGATATTCCGGTTTTCTATTTAAATCTCACCCTTAAACATTCCAGGTTAAAGGGACACAGAGGTCACGGAGAAGACCCAGAGGGGCACGGAGAAAAAGGATTAAAGACAAAAAAAACAAATTCTAAAGAGGATTCAAAGTTTCAAGTTTCAAGTTCCAAGTTACCCCAGGGTAAACCTGAAACCACAAACCTGAAACCTGAAACAACGTTATATCCGGTAAGTCAACCATTTGTCGAACTCTCCACCTTCGCGTCAAACGTTATCCGCAAGCGTTTGGAACAATTGGCGGAGGTGGCAATGGTCGACATGAGTGGGTTGGCTAAAACCGAAATCCTAATTATGCCCGATCTGAAAAAACTGGATGCTTTGGGCATTTCACTCGATCAACTGGAAGACTTGATAAAGCTCAACGATATTCGCCTAGGCAACCTGTCGATTCAAGATGGTCAATACCTATATAATATACGTTTCTCATCGACCCTGCAAAACCAACGCGACCTCGAGAACATCTATCTCAAATTTGACGATCGGCTGTTGCAGTTAAAAGACCTGGCAAAAGTAATAGACCACCCACAGCAACTGAAAGGGATGGTAACAAGCAATGGCGTAAATGCCATAACTCTGGCGGTAATAAAGCAAAACGATGCCCGAATGAATGAAATGAAAGCGAGTTTACACCATCTAGTAAAGCGCTTTGAAAAAGACTACACCGATATTGAGTTTGAAATTACTCGCGACCAAACCCAATTGCTAGATTACAGCATGAACAACTTGCAGCAAAGTTTAATTTGGGGTGCCTTGCTTGCTTTCATAGTTATGTTTTTGTTTTTACGCGATTTCAAATCGCCCTTGCTGATTGGCTTAACCATTCCATTATCGCTGGTTGTTTCGCTGCTGTTTTTTCACCTAATTGGTATTTCCATCAACATCATTTCGCTTTCAGGCCTTATACTTGGCGTAGGTATGATGATTGATAACTCGATTATTGTTATCGACAACATAACGCAGCACCTTCAGCGAAATCAAAAAAATAAACATCCGTTTGATAAAAACGTCATTGCGAGGACGCAGGACGAAGCAAACCCTAACATAAATCAGTACGGCGATACAAATCGAGATACCAGTATCGAGTATCCAGCAACTAGCAACCAGCATATCTTCTCAGCCTGCGTCTCCGGTACCAACGAGGTTATTCGCCCTATGCTAAGCTCGGTGTTAACAACCTGCGCCGTGTTTATCCCACTTATTTTTATTAAAGGAATTTCGGGGGCATTGTTTTACGATCAAGCCATGGCGGTAACCATTGGCTTGTTTTCATCGTTGGCAGTATCGATTACTATTTTACCGGTTTATTATCTGTTAATGTTCAAGCGAGGTTTCGGCTTAGGCAAGAATAAAATACTTCATAAAATAAATGGAATCAATTTCGAAAACCTATACGAACACGGCTTTAGATTTACCATGCGCAATCAGGGTTTCATTTGGATTCTATTTGTGGCTATGCTGGCAGGAGCTTTTGGTTTGTCGACCATTTTACCCAAATCGAAACTGCCGGTTCTCGAAAAAAGTGAGTTGCTGGTTAACATCGACTGGAACGAGCGCATCAACATTGAGGAAAACCGTAAGCGTACCGATGAACTTATGGCCTACATCGATCGATATGTTGAATGCAACACTTGCCTAATTGGAGAACAACAATTTCTATTAGACGATAACGCGTCTAAAGCTTCAGAAGCCATTATTTATTTAAAAGCTAAAAATGCCTTGTTTCTCGATTCCATTAAAAACGCATTAACTATTTATTTTGATCAGCATGTAAAAAATGCGGTTTTTAATTTTGAAGATGCAGGGAATATATTCAACATTGTTTTTGCTGATAACGAAGTTCCACTTTTGGCTCGGCTACGTGCAACCGACGATTTTGGCGATTTCCACAATCAATATTTAAAAGAAGCTCACAGTAACATTCAACAAGAAATTAAGCATACGATTGCACCCATCAATTGGCAAGAACACCTGGTTTTTAAAGCATATACTGAAAAACTGTTGCTTTACAATATAGGCTACAACCGATTGTACGGAAAACTAAAGAGCCTGTTTAATGAGAATCGGATTTTAATGATTACCGAAAACAACGATTTTTTACCTGTGGTGCTGGGTGGTAAACCAAAACTGATCGAGGATATTATAAGTGAAGCCACCATCATGACTTCGAAAGGAGATTTTATTCCGGTACGCGAATTATTGGAGCGCGAAACAGGTTACGACCTTAAAACCATTGTTGCCGGGAAAGAAGGTGAGTTTTATCCTGTTGTAGTCCCAACCGAAAATAAGCAAGCAGAAGGTCTTATGCAAACAATTAGGAAAACATTAAAACCAGAAGGTCATTTTGAAACCTCTTTCTCGGGAAGCATTTTTTCCAATAAAGAGATGATTCGTCAGTTGATCATCATTTTAATGATTTCAATGGCCTTGCTATACTTTATTCTGGCTTCTCAATTTGAGTCGCTCACTTTACCACTTATTGTTTTGCTTGAAGTTCCCATCGACCTGTTTGGAGCTTTTCTTTTTCTTTGGTTATTCGATGCCGGCATCAACCTAATGTCCTTAATCGGAATTATTGTAATGAGTGGAATTATCATTAACGACTCCATTCTGAAAATTGATACCATCAAGCAATTACAAAATCAAGGTTATTCGTTAATGCGCGCCCTAAGCACAGCAGGTCGTCGCCGCCTAAAGCCCATATTGATGACAAGTATTACCACCATATTGGCACTTGTGCCGTTTCTCTTCACCAAAGGTTTGGGATCCGACTTACAACGCCCCTTGGCCTTGGCCGTTATTGGCGGAATGCTGATAGGCACATTGGTGAGTTTGTATTTTATCCCGTTAGGGTATTATTATCTTAAGAGGAACACGGAGCTCACCGAGAAGACACAGAGTAACACAGAGAAAATATTATTAAAATAGTAATGAGAAAATATTCTCAGTGCAACTCAGTATTTCTCTGAGCAACTCTGAGTCACAAAAAACATTAATCATGCAACTAAACGAGATAACTAAAATCATTATTGGAAAAGCTATTGAAGTTCATAAAGAGCTTGGCCCAGGGTTATTGGAGTCAGCATATCAAGAATGCCTTTACTATGAGTTAAGGTGTGCTGGTCTTGATGTGAAAAAAGAAGTTCCACAACCCATTGTTTATAAAAAACTGGAACTCAGCAATGCTTATCGAATTGACTTGTTGGTAAACAATGAAATTGTAATTGAATTAAAGCATGTTGAAAAGCTAATGGAAAAACACGAAGCACAAGTATTGACCTATTTGAAATTTGGGAAATACAAAGTTGGCTTACTAATAAACTTTAATGAAACATTGCTGAAGAACGGAATCCGACGATTTGTAATGTGAAAGAGGGAAATGAGGGACACAGAGTTGCACAGAGAGAAATATTAAAAACCTCTGTGTAGCTCCATTTTTTCTCCGTTTCGCTCCGTGTAACCAAAAAAAATTACGACCATGAAAAAAACACTATCAATAATAATCTTAATAATCATAAATATTGGACTTTGGGCGCAAACACCAATTACCTTAAACGAAGTACTTGAAACAGCCCGCCAGCAATCGCTCGATGCCTTTCGAGCAAAGAACATGTACCTAGCCGATTATTGGGCATTTCAATCGTACAAGTCGCGACAATTGCCACATTTAAACTGGCAAATCAATCCGGCAACCTATAACCGCCGAATGACAATGCGCTACGATTACACCAACGATGTGGATGTGTACCGAGAGCAACAAACCTTAAGTTCGTATACCGAACTATCATTATCGCAAAACATAGTGGCCACAGGTGGAAACGTGTATTTGGAATCGGACATCTACCGCTTACAGAATTATAACGACGGCAACACCAACTCGTGGAGTACCACTCCAATTCGCATTGGTTTCAATCAACCTTTATTTGGCTACAACCGCTTTAAATGGGAAAAGAAAATTTCACCATTGAAGTTTGAGAAATCAAAACAAGAATACATCCAGTCGGTGCAACAAACCAACAAAAAAGCAACAATGCTCTATTTCAATTTGATATTGGCGAATGTAAGACGCGACATTGCTTCTAATACCGTTGCAACTTCCGACACATTGTACAATATAGGTTTGAAGCGTTTCGATATTGCCTCCATTCA
Organism: Salinivirgaceae bacterium; assembly: GCA_027858775.1. GTDB lineage: Bacteria > Bacteroidota > Bacteroidia > Bacteroidales > Salinivirgaceae > Salinivirga. The sequence goes on from JAQICA010000100.1 coordinate 5,582, forward strand.
ATACGATGAGTTATTAGATTTAGAGTTGAGCAAGTTCAATGCTGAGATTGATTTGGCGCAGGCTGAAAAATCTATAGAAAAGACACGTTTCAATCTGCTTTCTTTTTTAGGAATGAGTGCTATAGAAAATATTGAACCCTTAATACCTGGTACTATTGATGGCTTGCAGGTTGATTTGAGTACAGCATTTGAATTAGCAAAAAAACTAAACCCCAAAATGATGCAGCTTAAGCAACAGGAACTAGAGGGTGAAAGGAATTTGGAGCGAACCATAAAGAATGCCCGCTTTAGCGCCAACTTAAACATGAGCTATGGGCTAAACCAAAGTGCCAAAAACTTTGACGGTGCTTATCGTAATCCGCTCGATCAGCAAGTGGTGAGCATGAGCATGAATATTCCGTTGGTAGATTGGGGCGATCGCAAAGGCCAAAGACACGTGGCTCAAAATCAAAAGGAAATTATAGACATCGAAGTGAAGCAGTCGTTGCTTGACTTTGAGCAGGAGATAAAACTTAAAGTGATTGATTTCAACCTGCAAGCCAAAGTGGTAGCCAGCGCAGCAAAAGCCGATGAATTGGCACAACAATCGTACGAGCTTACAAAAAAACGTTTCATTCTTGGCAAAGCCGATGTGCTAAAACTCACCAGCTCAATGAGTGCCCGGCAACGTTCACGCGAAAAATACATCAACAGCCTTGCAACGTATTGGCTATATTTTTACGAAATACAGGAATTAACCCTGTATGACTTTGTAAATGAGCAAACGCTAGTTGAAGATTTTGATAAATTGATACAAGAATAAAAATGAGACACAGAACACAGAAGGCGACACAGAGTTTCACGGAGATTATTTTTTCTCTGTGTTTCTCTGTGTATTCTCTGTGCAACTCAGTGTCCCCAAAAAGAAACATACGAATGAAACAACTACTAATACTCATTTTAATCATCAGTGCAGGATGTTCTAGCACATCAAATAGAAATGATGCACTTATTAAATTTACAATAGAACAGAAAAATTTAGGTGAGCTAAAATACAAAGAGCCAAAAACAGTGAGTTTTGAAGTGCAAAATGAAGGACAAACACCATTGATTATTTTAGATGTAAAAACAAGCTGCGGCTGCACAGTGCCAGCATGGAACAAAAAACCAATTAGGCCGGGCAAAAAAGGAAGCATTGAAGTTACCTACGATAGCGATTTTCCTGGGAGATTTAAAAAAACCATTACCGTTTTTTACAACGGAGCAAACTCACCAGACACTTTGCTTATTTCTGGCGAGGTAGAATATACTGAAGAGCTTACAAGAAATTAATGTAAATTGAAAAAAATCGGTATAACTATGCGATTTCTCCGTGGAACTCCCTGTTAAAAAACACAACAATGAGATTGCAACCAAGACATTAACCCGAAGAAAATATGCTATATGATTTCTCAATAAACTAAAACACTTATTAATCGTATTAAAAGCTGAATTCAAGTCACAAACGCAACTCGATGATTATAAAAAACATTATAAATATAGGTGTTTCCAAATTGGCTATTTACAACAAACCCGAAACCCGAAACGAAAAAATAAATGAATAAAAAATACCCATCCTTTTCCATCATCGTAGTTTTTGTGATGCTGATGATTGTTGGCGCCAGCCTCATTCCCTTACTCAATGTTCAGTTAAATCCATCAACATCGTTGCCTCGCACATATGTTTCTTTTAGTTGGGCCAACGCATCGTCTCGGGTAATTGAGCAAGAGGTAACATCGAAGCTTGAAGGAATTGCTGGGCAAATAAAGGGAGTGAAGAACATTTCTTCGGTATCACGAAAAGGCAGTGGATATATTAGCATCGAATTCAAAAAGAACATTAATCGCGATGCTGTGCGTTTCGAATTGGCCACACTGATACGCCAAGTTTATTCCGAATTGCCCGAGGGTGTTAGCTATCCTCAAATTAGGATGAATAATACCGAAACTGAAAACAAAGGACCAATTCTTACTTACACGTTAAATGCCAGTGCCAGCCCAATGTATATTCAGCAATACATCGAAAAATATATTACCAACAAAATCGGGTTAATTAAAGGCGTAAACGATGTTAGTGTGTATGGCGGCACTCCTAACGAATGGGTGATAACTTTCAACTCGTCGCAAATTAACACCCTGGGAATATCTGCGAAAGACATTTCGGGTGCCATTTCAAACCGTTTTAGTAAACGCATTTTAGGCATCATCAATTCAGAAAGCATAGAAAAAGATAAAATACAACCCATTAGAGTGCAACTCGAATCGGACGAAAACGACAAAGTGAGATGGGATAACATACCAATAAAAAAAGTTGATGAACGTATTATTTATCTGAACGACATTGCAACAATAAAATACCGGGAACAACCACCGCAAAGTTATCATCGCATAAATGGTTTGAATACCGTAAACATGGTTGTTTATCCCGAAGAGGAAGTAAACAATGTAAAGTTGGCCGAAACCGTAAAAGTTGAAATGGAGCAAATTAAACAGCAACTCCCCACTGGTTACGCATTAATTTTGGCTTACGATACTACAACGTTTATTAAGGAAGAATTGCATAAAATTGGTTTACGCACCTTGTTCTCGATGCTCATTCTTTTACTGTTTGTATTGTTGGTTAGTCGCAAATGGCGTTATCTCTTTCTTATTTTTTCAAGCATTATTGTAAACCTTACTGTTGCCTGCATTTTTTATTATTTACTGAAAATCGAAATTCATATTTATGCACTTGCCGGAATTACGGTATCGTTTGGAATGCTGATTGACAATAGCATAATAATGATCGACCACATCCGCCACCGGGGCAACCGAAAAGTGTTTCTGGCAATATTAGCGGCAACACTTACAACGATTGGTGCTTTAAGTGTAATATTCTTTTTACAGGAAGACCAACGTGCAAACCTAGTCGATTTTTCAATGGTTATTATTGTCAATCTTTTTGTTTCAATGGCCGTTGCACTTTTCTTTATACCTGCATTATTTGAAAAATTACCGCTCAAAAAGGACAATAGCAAGAAAAGAATTAGAAGAAAAAGGCGAGTAATAAAGTTGAGCCGATTTTATATTCGATCAATAAAATTCAGCAAACGTTTTAATTGGGTGTATGTAATCATCTTTATTTTAGGCTTTGGTCTTCCGGTTCATTGGCTTCCCGATAAAATTGAAAAAGAAAATTTCTGGGGAGAGACATATAATAAAACATTGGGTAGCGAATGGTTTACATCCGGTGCCAAACCCATTTTGTCGAAGGTGCTTGGTGGATCGTTACGTCTTTTTTCCGAAAATGTTTACAATAAATCGTTCTATTCCGAACCCGAACGCACCAAGCTTTATGCCCGGGGTACAATGCCCGAGGGGTGTACCGTACAACAACTTAACGAGGCAGTTAAGAAAATGGAAAACATGCTAAGTAAGTTTGATGAAATTGAAATTTTTCAAACATCAATCTACTCAGCACAAAACGGATCGATTGCAATAACGTTTAAAGAAGAGTTTGAGTTTAGCGGTTTTCCTTACTACCTAAAAGAAGAAATGACATCGAAAGCAATTCAATTGGGCGGTCTCGATTGGGCGGTTTACGGTGTAGGGCGTGGATTCTCCAATTCATTAAATTCGGGAAACAAAAGCAGTAAAATAAACTTAGAAGGTTACAATTACGATCAGCTCTACCGTTATGCCGAACAAATTTCTACGAATCTGGAGAAAAACCCACGTGTTAAAGACATTGAGATAACCGGATCGACCAATTGGCGTACTGAATCGCTGCACGAATTTTACCTCGACTTTAATGCAGAACAATTTGCAATAAACGATGTGTGGCTTTATTATTTTTATGGTTTCCTACAAAACAAGTTGTATCGCACCAATCTACCACCTGTCTTTATTAATGGAGAATCTCAATCGGTAACAATGATTTCATCGGATGTTGATCATTTTAATGTTTGGGATTTGAACAATCAACCCATCACAATCAACAATAAAGAACTAAAACTCAAAAACCTTGGAAGCGTCGAAAAACGAAAGACAGGAAACAGCATTCATAAAAACAATCAACAATACCGTTTGGTAATAGCCTACAACTTTATCGGTCCTTCGCAACTTTCGCAAATGGTTAGCGAAGAGCACGTAAAAGAACTGGAAAAAGCGCTACCACTTGGTTATAAGGTATGGAAACACAAGTACAACTATTCGTGGGACAAAAAAGACAAAAAACAATACTACCTAATCTTTCTGGTAATAGGGATTATCTATTTTATATGCTCTATTTTGCTTGAATCGTTACGTCAACCCTTAGCAATAATAGGAATGATTCCATTTGGTTTTATAGGCGTATTCCTCACTTTTTATTTATTCGATTTCAATTTTGATCAGGGCGGTTTTGCATCGTTTATCCTACTTTGTGGTATTGTTGTAAATGCCGGGCTTTATATTATAAACGATTTCAACAAAAATATGCGATCGAATAGAAAACAGGATCGACTCAACTTTTTTGTTAATGCTTTCAATCATAAAATAATCCCCATTGTGCTAACAATCCTTTCAACCATACTGGGCTTAGTTCCTTTTGTGTGGCAAGGCCAGAATGAGGTGTTTTGGTTTTCGTTTGCCGTAGGTTCGATGGGAGGCTTGCTGTTTTCATTAATCGCATTATTAATATATTTACCATTGTTTCTAAGGTTGGGTTTAAAAGATAAAAAACATCGACTAAAACAGATCAAACAAAACAATTAGCAATAATGTTGTTTAAAGCCCGAAGCTGGCGAAAACTTTAGTATTGGGCGATGCCCTTTGTAAAATGATAGAAAAGATGGCACAAAAATAAGGGCGCAAAATCGACTGTTACTCTATCAATAAAAGGGCAGGTAGAAAACCCCAACGATTTTAAAGAGTTTATAAAATGAAGATAAAAAGGATAATTACCATCGTAATAATTGCAGGATTGATTGTACTTGCCATGCCCATTTGGTGGTTAGTTTTTGCAATTGTTATTGCAGGGGCTTTGTATTTGTTGTTTACATCAGAAAAACCGTGTTTGGCAAAATTCAGAAAAGTTAAAGTGCTGTCGATGAGCCTTTCATTTTTAGCTGTTTTCATATTTGCCATAGCATTCCGTGTGTTTTTTGTTGAGATTTTTGCCATTCCCAGCGAATCAATGGAGAATACCCTAATGACGGGCGACAAGGTGCTGGTCAATAAATTATGTATTGGGCCGCGCATGCCTTATTCCCCTTACGAAGTCCCTTGGCTGAATATATATTGGTTTCTAAGAGCCGATGCGTCAACTAATACCGATTCTATTTTCTGGAATCATAACCGACTAAAAGGTTATTCGAAGATTAAAAATGGCGACGTGCTTGTATTCGGACATCCAATTTGGGGCAAGCGAGATAACTATTTTGTGAAACGCTGCATCGGAATACCCGGTGATACAGTGGAAATAAACAAGCACAACGTAAAAATTAATGGGCAATGGGTAGATGAACCTAAAGGGGTAAAAAAGAAGTACTTGTTTTGGAACAACAATGAGGAAAAACTCCGAAAACTTGCAGACAGCCTAGCTTTGCCATGGTATAACATCAATCGGCACAACCTGTGTGCCGAGATTCAACTTAATCAAACGCAATACGAAAAAGCCAGAAATGCAGATTGTATCGATAGTATTCAACTTAAAACATTGCCAAACGACTCAGCAAACTGGGTTTATCCCAAACAAAGAGAGTTTGCATGGACCATTACCGACTTTGGCCCGGTGGTTATTCCCTACAAAGGAATGACCATTGAGTTAAACGAACACAATTATGAATTATACCAACGCACTATAAAACGACTTGAAAAAGTAAAGCTGAAACGCAATTCAGAAGGATTTTTGTTAAACAATGAGCCGGTTAAATATTTCACATTTAAAAATGACTATTACTTTATGATGGGCGACAATCGGAATGATTCGAACGATTCTCGCTATTGGGGATTTGTACCCGAAGAAAATGTAGTGGGCAAAGTGAAACTGGTACTCTTTTCGAATAATGAAATGGGGTTTCAATGGACTCGCCTTCTGAAATGGATCAACTAATAAATCAACCTGAATAAACAAGCAAAACAATTTTGAAATGAAAGAACCAACACTATCTCTATTGCCGGCTCTATTGCTGGGTTCAATTCTAATTTATTTTTGTTCGTGTAATGAAACTGCCGACCAAAAAAAATACAAGAAACTAAAAAATGAGGTATTGGAACATTATCAATCCGATCCTAATCCCTTAAAAGAAAAAGCTCATTATATGAAGAATTAGTAAAAGACATCGACCAAGTATCATCGCAATACTTAATCAATAATATTGAAGATGCTTTTAATACATGGGAAAATACAAGGTGGAAAGACCAAATTAGTTTTGATGTATTTTGTGAATATATTTTGCCATATCGATCGGGCCGTGAACCGTTGGAAGATTGGCGAGAGGCAGTTAGACAAGATACCCTGATGAAAATATCAGGCGACACCTTATCTTCTTTTCAAAAGTTGGATGACGCAGCCCTTTGGTTTACACGAAAACAAAACCGATTAAAGCGAAAATTTCAGATTAAATTTGGAAGCAATTCTGCCGCCATTCCCGATTTGCAGTTTTCAAATTTAACATTTCTAACAACTGGCACCTGCGATAATATTAGTAGATATAGCGTAATGGCTAACCGTGCCATTGCAATCCCGACAACTATTGATTTTGTGCCTCATTGGGGGAATTTTGCTTCTGGTCATTCGTGGGTAGCAATTGTTGACGATGAAGGGCCTTTGCCGTTTAACTTACCTATTTATCTCGACACGCTTGGAAGATACAAAAGAGAAGAGAATGTCGTCCCCAAAATATACCGCGAAACCTTTTCGTTTAACAAACAAAGTCATGTTTTTAAAAGAGGCTATTGTGATTTTCTGCCCGGCTGTTTTAATAATGCACATATTATCGATGTAACAAACCATTATTTAGAAACATTTAATGTTGATATTCCAAAAACCTTCAAGGTAACTAAATCAAAATTTGCCTATGTAGCTGTTGTCGATAAAAAACGATGGATTCCTGTAGGATGGGGTGACATGAAAAAGAGCAAAGCTAATTTTAAAGACCTTACTGCCAATTGTGTGTATCTCCCTATGTCGGTTACGAAGAATGGCATGCAAGCAATAAATCGTCCATTTGTAATTTCCGAAAACGGAGACATTCGTTATATCAAGGCTGATCGCACAAATCTTCAAACTGTTATTCTGGAACGCAAATATCCGATGAGGGCACATATCGCGAGGTACATCGATCATATGATCAAAGGTCAATTTCAATTTGCAGACAATAGTGATTTTAAGAATCCCACAAAAGTGTATACCATCGATAAATCGCCAGGTGTGTATTACAACGAAATACCCGTTAGAATCAAGAAAAAATACAGGTTCGTCAGATATTTGGGGCGCAATTGGTCAGACTGCCACGTTGCCGAAATTGCATTCTACGAAAAGAACAACGAAGAACCTCTTAAAGGAGAAGTATTATCTTCGCCATGGAATACAGGCAGTAATGGGCCAGACAAAGCTTTCGACGGCAATGATTTAACGTTCGTGCATATTTGGCAAATAGAAGAACCTTGGGTTGGTCTTGATCTGGGAAAGCCAAAGCAAATCAGCAAAATCAGGTTTGTTTCCAGAAACGATAAAAACCATATTGTTCCCGGGAACTTTTACGAGCTGTTTTATTGGGACAATCAATGGATTTCTCTTGGTCGGCAAACAGCTACCAGCTATAAGCTGGTTTTTGAATCGGTGCCATCCGATTGCTTGTTTCTGCTTCAAAACCACACCGAAGGAAAAGAAGAGCGAATTTTCACATACGAAAACGGGGAACAGGTATGGTGGTAAAAGTAAAAAGGCTGCTCCGGAACAATCCCCGAAGCAGCCTTCTATATTATCAATGTAGTAAATACCTTGTATACTCAATCCAAATAGGAACCCGAAAAGTTGGGTTTAATAATTTGGAAATTGTCAGTTAATATGTTTTCAAATTCTTCACCTCTCCAAATCTCATTTTCAAAAAAGTTGATAACAGCTAGCCTAAAGTCATCAAATTATCAGCATACTTTCTCTCCCTGCTGCTTCATGTTGGGCACCGCGTGCCACATAGAACCCTATTTATTGGCACCAGTGTATTATTTTATCGAATATAAGAATTTCCACTTGTAAAATAAACTGTTCCATTATCAATCAATGGGGTGTTTACTTTTGAATCCGCTTCAAAACTCCAAATATCATTCCCTGTCTCTAAATTGCACAGGAGAACGAAACATTGAATCACCTGTTTTATATGACCATATTTTTTGTCCAGTTTTTAAATCAATTGCAAATAATTCACCACTTTTATTAATCATAAATGCTTTGTCATTGTAAATTGCTGGAGCATTATTTGAACCAGCGCCTGAATTGAAAGTCCAAATATCTTTATCAATTTTTATATCATATGCATGAAGTAATCCTTTCCTATCAACAAAGTATAACATTGTATCAACAATGGAAGGACGACAGAAAATTCCTCCGTCAATTGAATCTTCTAAACCGCTTATCTGCTTCGGTCAAGTCAAGATAATTCTTATATTTGTATATGAATGATGTAGAACAATACCCAAAGGACTTTCAAGAGTTTCTTGTTCAGTTTAAGTCTGATGATGAC